>NZ_JBFRER010000052.1:0-47579 GCF_052114405.1 Streptomyces sp. M-16
CCACCCGGCCGCGGCACGCCGCCTGCGTTTTCGCCCGCCGGCCTGCGGCGGTCAGGGAGCGGGGGCCGGGGCCGGGGCGGGCGTCGACCGCGCTCCCCCGCCCTTCCCCCTCACCGGCCCCCCGCCGCGACGGCCGGGCCGGAAGCCGAGAGCGAGGGCCGCCGCGCCGGCGAGCGCGAATCCCGCCGTCCAGAGCGCGCCGACGTGCATGGCGTG
The DNA here is from genome assembly GCF_052114405.1 of Streptomyces sp. M-16. Taxonomy (NCBI): domain Bacteria; kingdom Bacillati; phylum Actinomycetota; class Actinomycetes; order Kitasatosporales; family Streptomycetaceae; genus Streptomyces; species Streptomyces sp. M-16. Next base: position 217 of record NZ_JBFRER010000052.1, read on the forward strand.
GAGGAAGGCGCCGTCGGCCGCGGCGGCGAGCCGGGTGTCGTGCGTGACGGCCGCCAGGTGCCGGGCGAGCTCGGCCGAGACGCGCGCCTGTTGCCGCAGCGGATCCGGGAGGCCGGTCAGCGAACCGTCGACGGAACGGCGGTAGACGATCGCGGTGATCGTGCCGCCGGCCGCGATGCCCAGCACGCYCCCCGTCTGGCGCAGGGTGCTGTTGACCGCACTGCCGGCGCCGGAGCGCTCAAGCGGCAGGGAGCCCAGGACCGCGCCGGTGACGGGGGCGATCACCATGCCGACCGCGGTGCCCTGGACGAGCATGACCGCCGAGTACCAGGCGATCGGTGTGGTCGCGTCGAACAGGGACACGCAGCCCATCGCCAGGGCCGCGACGGCCAGCGAGACCGAGGAGACGAGCCTGACACAGCTCCGGCCGACGAGCCGGACGCCGACCGGCGAGCCGACGACCACTCCGAGCGCTCCCGGGAGGCCGAGGAGCGAGGCCTGCAACGCCGATTACCCGCGGGCGCCTTGGAGGTAGAAGGCGAGGTAGAACGATCCGGCCGTCAGGGCCAGGAAGACCATCATGAGGGTGACGTTCCCGGTGGCGAAACGGCGCTGGGCCAGCAGCCGGGGGTCGAAACCGGGGTGCGCCATCCGTAGCTCCACGACGACGAAGGCCGCGATCAGCGCGATGCCCGCGGCGGCGCTCCCCCAGACGGCCGGCCGGCCGAAGGAGGCGTCCTGGCCGGCGCGGATCAGGCCGTACGCGAGGAGGCCGAGGCCGCCCGTCGACAGGACCAGCCCGGCCGGGTCGAGCCGGCGGACTTCGGGGCTGCGGGAGTTGGGCACGTAACGGGCGATGAAGCCGAGGCCGAGGAGGGCCACGGGCACGTTGACGAGGAACACCGAGCCCCACCAGAACGCGGCGAGCAGCACGCCGGCCAGGATCGGCCCGGCGGCGATCCCGACACCGGCGAAGGACGACAGCGCGGCGAAGGCCGCCGGCCGCTGTGCGGGCTCGAAGGTCCAGCCGACCACCGCCATGGTGGCCGGTACGAGGAGTGCGGCTCCGGCACCCATCACCGCGCGCCAGACGACGAGCTGGCCTCCCGGGCTACGCGTGGGCACGCGCCTCGTCGAGCAGGAAGTCCAGGAAGTACTCGGCCAGCGGTATGCGCGGGAGCGGCTCCAGGAAGAGGACCGACCCTGCGGATTCACTTCGAGCCAGACCGGCTCCCCGCTCGGGGTCAGCTTGATGTCGATGGCGCCCATGCGCAGGCCGAGCCCCCGCAGGACCGCCACCACCTTCTCCGCCGTCTCGTCGGGAACGGGCCACACGGAGATCGGGATGGTGAGGTCCGCGCGCCAGTCGAGTTTCTCGGTCTTCAGGAGAGCCGCGTACATGCGGTCACCGAAACAGTTCAGACGTACGTGTTCGTCCCCTTCGATGTATTCCTGGTAGATCGCAGGGCACGCCTCGAAGGATTCCATCGCGATCGAGGCCGGGTCTTCGAGGTACTGGGTGAAGAGCAACGGCCCCGACGTACCCACCACGGGTTTCACGATGACGCGACCGACCTGTCCCAGGAAATCCGCCACCTCATCGCGCGACTGGGTGACCGGGGTTCTGGGAACCCGGAATCCCGACCGCTGGGCGACAGCCATCTGGTACAGCTCGTCCGAAGCCCGGTCGGTCGCCTCGGGATGGGAGATCCACTTTCCGTGGAAGGCCGTACAGAGAATTCCTGTGAGCGCCCCACGACAATCGTTGTTGATGAGGTTCCGCTCGAATGCGTCCGCGTTGTCCTCGGTGGCCTTCTGAGCGGCTCGCACCCTTCGCCACCAGACCAATGAGGTCTCTTCCAGCGCGATTTCCCGCCCGTCCGAGGTGCGCAGCGTGGTCGGGAAGTATCCGTGGGAATCCCAGGAGAGGCTTTGTCTTCCACTGAGTCGATCGCATTCGACTAGTGGAAATCCCGGTATCCGCGCCATTCACATCCAGCCCATGCCTCCCTCCCGGCCCCGCAACTCCGGGCGGGTACGGACCGCGCGGACCCGCCGGCCCACCCGCACCGGTCCCCGGGTGGAGCCACCGCGCGGGCGGCGAAAGGAGTTTGACCGCGCGTATCCGGCGACGGTGGTCCGGCACGGGGCCCGCGTCCGCCGCCGGACCGGTTTTGTATCGGGCGTGTATCGGGAAACGCTTGGTCGTCCATCGAATCGGGGCCGCCCGCCGTGGGATGCGCGGACCACGTCCGGTGTCTGCCCTATCGTTCCCTTCAGGTCGCCGCCTCCCGGTCGCCGACCGCATCCGTCCCGACAGGAGCCGTCCGCCCGTGTCCGTGTCCACCCCCGCTCCGGCCCCCGCGCCTCCCGTGCGCGTGCTGCTGGTGGAGGACGACGAGCTCATGCGCCGGTCGTTCGCCGTCGCCCTGGAACGCTACGGCTACCGGATGCGGACCGCCGCCGACGGGCTGACCGCCCTGGAGCTCTTGCGCGACGAGGACTTCGACCTGCTGATCCTGGACGTGATGCTGCCCGGTCTCGACGGGATCGGGCTCTGCCGCAGGGTCCGGGAGACCAGCCTGGTGCCGGTCCTGATGATGTCCGCCCGCGGTGACGGGCTGGACGTCGTCGCCGGTCTGGAGGCCGGGGCGGACGACTACGTGGTCAAGCCCGTGGACACCTATGTGCTCGTGGCGCGCATCCGTTCACTCCTGCGGCGGGCGACCTACGCGCCCGCGCCGCAGCCCGCACGCCAGCCCGCGCCGGCCCCGGACACCGGGGCACCTGCCTGCGACGGACGGTCGCTCGTCTTCGGGGACCTGACCATCGACACCGGCGGCCTGGAGGTCTCCCTCTCCGGAAGCCCGGTGGCGCTCACCCCGACCGAACTGAAACTGCTGCTGGAGTTCGCCGCCCACCCGGGCATCGTGCTGGACCGGCACACCCTCCTGCGCGAGGTCTGGGACTACGGCTGGGACGGCGACAGCCGCGTCGTGGACCTCTGCGTGCAGCGCCTGCGGGGCAAGGTGGGCCGGGACCGGATCGAGACGGTGCGCGGCTTCGGCTACAAGTTCAGGCGCTGAGAGCGGTGCGACCGCTCCCCCGGCGACGGCCGGACCGCGTACCCCTGCGCTGGAAGATCGCCGCACTGGCCGCGGCCACCGCCTGCCTGGTCGTCGCCACGGTGGGCGCGATCGTGCACGTGTGGACCGCGGGGGACATCCGCGACCGGGCCGGAGCGCAGGCCCTCAACTCCCTCTACGCCGCCATGGACGTCCACCGGCGCACGGGAACACTCACGAACGGCGCGGCCCTCGACCCGGACGGGCTTCCCTCCTCCCTGCGCCACCTCACCGACACCACCCGGCACACGGCGTACGACGGACACGTCGACGGCAATCTGGGCCCGAGCGTCTGGGCCGCCGTGCGGACCGACGGTCCCGACGGCCGGGTGCTGGCCGTCCAGGTGAACATGGGCCCGGAGCTCCACGACCTGCAACGCCTCGATGTGACCATGGCGGTGGCCTCCCTGGCCGCCCTCGCGGCCGCCACGCCCGTGGCGTTCTACGGGGCCGGGCTGCTCGCCCGCCGGCTGCGGCGGGTCTCCGAGACGGCGGGGCGGATCTCCTCCGGTGACCTCGACGCCCGGACGGGGCCCACCAAGGGCCGTGACGAGGTGGCCGACATCGCCGCCACCGTCGACCTCATGGCCGACAGCCTCAGCCGACGCCTGCGCACCGAGCGCCAGTTCACCGCGGACGTGGCCCACGAACTGCGCACCCCGGTCGGCGGCCTGTTGGCGGCCGTCGACCTGCTACCGCCCGGCGAGACGGAGGACCTGCTCCGGGCCCGGGTGCGCGACCTGCGCGGACTGGTCGAGGACCTGCTGGAGATCTCCCGGCTGGACGCCGGCGCCGAACAACCGGTGCGCGCCCACGTGCCGCTCGGGGCGGTCGTCTCGGAGGCCGTGGCACGCACCGGCCTCGACACCCGGGTCACCGTCACCGGCCCCGGGGCGGCGGCCCGTACGGCGGGGACGACGGAGACCGCGGGGACCACTGAGCCGGCGGAACCAGTCGGATCGGCGGAACTGGCGGAACCACGGGGAACGCGAGAAACCGTGGAGACGGTGGAGACGGTGGAGACCGATCCGCGCCGCCTCGAACGGATCGTCGGCAACCTCGTCGTCAACGCCCACCGGCACGGCGCCGCCCCGGTCGAGGTCACGGTCGAGGGCCGTACCGTCGTCGTGCGCGACCACGGCCCCGGTTTCCCCCGGGACCTCCTCCTGGGCGGCCCCCGCCGCTTCCACACGGGTGCGGCCGAGCGCGGCTCCGGGCACGGCCTGGGCCTGACGATCGCCCTGGGCCAGGCCCGGCTCCTGGGCGCCGAGCTGCGGCTGGAGAACGCCCCGGACGGCGGCGCCGTCGCAACGGTGCTGCTGCCGGCCTGACACCCGGCCGGCCCCGGCGGGCCGCCGCCCCCGGCGCCCGCCCCGCCGGGGCCGGGCCGGCCCGCTACACGGCCGATACACAACGGAGCGGCGGCCCGTACACGGCCGCCCGGGCGCCGATACGTTCGCCGGACACCCTTCGAAGCGCACCGCAGCGCACCCGAAGAGGAGTCCCCGTGACCGCCGTCCCCCGTTTCCAGTCCGACCCGCTCGCTCCGCGCCCGACGACCGGGGCCGCCGTCGCGGCCGCCACCACCGACCTGTCGAAGGTCTACGGCAGCGGCGACACCCGCGTCGTCGCCCTGGACCGCGTCAGCGTCTCCTTCCGGGAGGGCGAGTTCACCGCGATCATGGGTCCGTCAGGCTGCGGCAAGTCCACCCTGATGCACTGCGCGGCCGGGCTCGACTCCTTCAGCTCCGGCTCCGTCCGCATCGGCACGACCGAACTGGGGAACCTGGACGACGGGCAGCTCACCCGGCTGCGGCGCGACCGCGTCGGATTCATCTTCCAGGCGTTCAACCTGCTGCCGGCCCTGACCGCGCTGGAGAACATCACGCTTCCGCTGACCGTCGCCGGACGGCGGCCCGACCGGCAGTGGCTGGACCGCGTGGTGTCGATGGTCGGTCTCTCCCAGCGCCTGGGCCACCGCCCCGGGCAGCTGTCCGGCGGCCAGCAGCAACGCGTCGCCGTGGCCCGGGCGCTGGTCTCCCGCCCCGCCATCGTCTTCGGTGACGAACCCACCGGGAACCTCGACTCCCGGGCCGGGGCGGAGGTCCTCGGCTTCCTGCGCGATTCGGTGAGGGAGCTGGGCCAGACGGTGGTCGTGGTCACCCACGACCCGGTCGCCGCCGGGTACGCCGACCGGGTGGTCTTCCTCTCCGACGGCCGCCTGGTCGACGAGATGGCCCGTCCCTCCCCCGAACGCGTCCTGGACCGGATGAAGGCGTTCGACAGCCGTACGCACACCGGCTGATCCGCGCTCCTCCCCGCTCCGCACCAGCCACCCGCTCGCGTCCGCCGAGCCCGCCCCCCAGGATCCGCACCCATGTTCCGTACCGCCTTGCGCAACGTGTCCGCGCACAAGGCCCGCCTGCTGATGACCGCGTTCGCGGTCATGCTCGGCGTCACCTTCATCTCCGGCAGTCTGATCTACGGCGACAGCATGAGCCGCGCCGCCAGCGCCCGTGCGACCGGCGGCTACGAGCGCATCGCCGTCAGCGTCTTCCCCGACGACTCCCGCGGCGCCGGTCCCGGCCCGGACGGCGGTGGTCCGCCCGGTGTCGACGCCGCCACCGTGGCGGCCCTGGCCAAGGTCGCGGGCGTCGCCGCCGCCACGGGACGGGTCGACGGCTTCGCCGCCGTCGCCGACCGCGACGGGCGCCTCCTCGGCCACGGCCCGTCCCACAAGGGCGGCAACTTCGCGCCCGGCGCCGACGGCAAGGACCCGGCCTACCGGTTCACCCGGGGTTCCGGCCCGACCCGCGACGACGGGATAGCCCTCGACGAGACCACGGCCGCCAAGGGCGGCTACCGCATCGGGGACACCGTGCGCGTCGGCACGAACCAGGGCGCCGCCTCGTACACGCTCAGTGGGATCTTCCGCACCGACGGGACCACCCGGCCCGCCGGGGGCAGCCTGACGCTGTTCACCGACGCCACCGCCCAGCGGCTCTTCCTGCAGCCCGGCCGCTACCGGAACGCCGACGTCACGGCGGCGCCCGGCACCGACGTACGGGAACTCGTCGGGCGGGTCGAGTCGGCGCTGCCCCCGGGCACCGGCGCGGCCACCGGAGCCCGGCTCGCCCGGATCCAGGCGAACCTCGCCACCCACGACAGCGACACCATGAGCCAGATCCTGGTGGGTTTCGCCGCCGTCGCCCTGTTCGTCGCCACCTTCCTCATCTCCAACACCTTCACCATGCTGGTCTCCCGGCGCACCAGGGAACTGGCCCTGATGCGGGCCGTCGGCGCCTCGCGCCGCCAGGTGCGCCGCGTGCTGCTGGCCGAGTCGCTCGTCGTCGGCGCGCTCGCCTCGGCGGCCGGCCTCGCCGTCGGCACCGGGGTCGCGGCCTTGCTGGCGACGGTCTTCGCCGCCGAGGACGCCCCGGCCGCCCCGCTGGTCCTCACCCCGGGCACCGTGCTCACGTCCCTGCTGGTCGGAACCCTCCTGCCCATGGCCGCCGCGTGGCTCCCGATGCGCCGGGCGATGGCGATCCCGCCCGTGGCGGCGCTCGGCGCGGCCGAGCCCGCGGAGCCGGCGCGGACCGGCTCCCTGCGCACCGGCCTCTGCGCCGCGCTGCTGCTCTGCGGTGTCGGCGCCGCCGTCTACGGGGCCCTCGACCCGGGGCGGGACGCCCGGACCGTCATCGGCGTCGGCGCGGCCCTCGCGCTGACCGGCGCGATCGGCCTGATCCCCTTGCTGGCCCGGCCGTTCGTGGCCCTCGTACGGCCGCTGCTGACCCGCCTCCACCCGGTGCACGGCACCCTCGCGGCCCGCAACACCGTGCGCGACCCCCGGCGTACGGGTGCCACGGCGGCGGCGCTCGCCATCGCGCTCGCCCTCGCCTCGGGCCTGTCCGTCCTCGGCGCCTCCGCCACCCGGTACCTCGACCGCGCGACCACCCACGACTTCACCGCCGACTACCTGGTGAAGCCCGCCGAGGGCGGCATGCGGATGACCCCGGACACCGCGGCGCCCCTCAAGAAGCTTCCGGGCGCCCGGTTCAGCCCGCTCGACCAGTCCACCGATTACCGTCTGGGCGGTGTCTCCTCCGTCCTGACCGGCGTGGACCCGGCCACCATCGGCGGGCTCCTGCGGTACGACGTGGTCGAGGGTTCCCTGGACTCGCTCGCCGAGGGCAGGATCGCCGTGGCCGACTTCAAGGCCGGTCCGGCCGGCTGGCGCGTCGGGCAGACCCTCCCCCTGGAGCGGGACGGCCGGCGCGGCAGCGTCACCATCGGCGCCGTCTACCGGGCGGACGAGCAGAGCAACCTGCTGCCCAGCATCACCGCACCCGACTCCCTCGTGGCCCGGTACGACTCCACCCCGAGCACCGCCGGCCTCCTCGTCGCCACGCCCGGCGGAGCGGGCCGGGCGTCACTGGGCGAGGTCACCCGCGCCCTCGGCGACAACCCCGCCCTGGCCGTCCTCGACCGGGCCGGCATCCGCGCCCAGGACAGCGGGGACATCGGCGACCAGCTCAACGTGTTCTACGCGCTGCTGAGCATGGCCCTGGCGATCGCCGCGCTGGGCGTCGCGAACACCCTCGCGATGTCCGTCCTCGAACGTCGCAAGGAGATCGGCACGCTGCGCGCCCTCGGCGTGGACCGCTCCGGGGTGAGCCGCATGATCCGCCTGGAAGCGCTGCTCCTCGGCGGACTCGGCGCGACGCTCGGCACGGTCCTGGGCGTGTTCCTGGGGTGGGCGCTCGGACGCACGCTCCAGGAGAGCGTGGCGGGCTACACGCTGGTCCTCCCCTGGGGGCGCCTGGCCGTCGGCGTGCTCATCGCGCTGGCGGGGGCGCTGCTCGCCTCGCTCTGGCCGGCCCGCAGGGCCGCCCGGATCGACATTCCGGCCGCGACGGCGGCGCAGTGACCCTTCGCGCGACGGCGGCGGGGTTTGCGGATGCCCTGCATTGGAGTGACATGCCGTATCCCGTGCCCCTCCGATGATGTTGAACCGGCCGACGCGCCACCTCATCGGCACGTCTTCCAGTGATCTTGTAGGAGTAGTCATGCGTATGCGCTCTGCCCTGACCGCCTCTGTCCTGGCCGCCGGCATCCTGCTGGGCGGGGCCGGCGCCGCCCTGGCGAACGACGGCGTCGACCTGGAGCAGTTCTCCGGCGGCCACTCCGCCTTCGCGTCCAACTGCTCGTCGGCCGCCGCCATCCCGGCCGCGTTCGGCCCCGTCTACACCTCTGCCTGCGCCAAGGAGGGCGAGAAGGAGTGGGCCGACTTCGCCCACCTCGGCGCCCACTGACACGCCGGCACCACCGCGGGGGCGGCCGACCACCACGTCGGCCGCCCCTGCGGCGTGCGGGCCCCGGACCCCGCGGTGGTCTACGGCCCTTCGGACGCGGGTGCGTGCCGCGCGAGGGTGCGGCGCAGCCAGCGGGTCCTGGCCTCGCGGGCGTCCCGGCTGAGGGCCGCCCGGGGTGCGAGGGTGTCGAAGCCGTGGAAGGCCCCCGGCCACACGTGCAGTTCGGCCTCGCCGCCGGCCTGCCAGATCGCGTTGGCGTAGGCCACGTCCTCGTCCCGGAAGGTCTCGGCCGAGCCGACCTCGACATAGGCCGGCGGCAGCCCGGAGAGGTCCGTGGCCCGGGCGGGAGCGGCGTAGGGCGGGAGGTCGGCGGACCCCTGCCGGTCGCCCAGCAGCGCCTGCCAGGCGGTCGTGTTGGAGGTGCGGTCCCAGGTGTCGACGCCGGCCATCTGGTGGCTGGAGAAGGTCCGGTCGCGGTCGTCGAGCATGGGGCACAGGAGCAGTTGCCCGATCGGGGCGGGTCCGCCCCGGTCCCGGGTGAGGAGGGCGAGCGCCGCGGCGAGTCCGCCCCCGGCGCTCTTTCCGCCGATCACGATGCGGTCGGCGTCGATGCCCAGCCCGGTGGCGTGCGCGGCCGCCCACACGAGCCCGGCGTAGCAGTCCTCCAGCGGTCCGGGGTAGCGCGCCCGCGGCGCGAGGCGGTACTCGACCGAGATGACGGCCAGCCCCAGCGGGAGGGCCCACGCCCGCAGCAGTTGCGGGAGCACGGACCACGCGTTGCCCATGATCATGCCGCCGCCGTGCATGTAGTACAGCAGGGGCAGCGGGCCCGCCGTCCCTGCCGGGCGGGCACTCACGAGCGTCACGTCGGGGTCGCCCGCCGCTCCCGGCACGCGCAGTTCGTCCACCTCGAAGCCGCCATCGGCCCGCAGGTCCCGCAGCGACGGCCTGGGCCGGGCGGCGGCGTCCCGCTCCTGCCGGGCCACGAGGTTGCCGGGGGTGAACGGCTCCCGCACGGCGTCCCCCAACGCGGCGAGGGCGCTGCCCAGTTCCGGGTCGAAGGGGGGCGCGGCCGGAGCCGGCCCGGGGCCCGGTCCGGGCTCGTACGCCCCGCCGACGGCGCTCACGCCGCACCCTGCCGTCCCGCGGGGGAACCGGCGCACTCCAGGAGCCGGCCGTCGACGGTTCCTACGAGCACGTGGCCCTGCGGTGCCACGACGAGGGACAGCGCCACGGTGGGCACGCCGTCGACCTCCAGCTCCCGGCGCCACCGCACGGACCCTTCCTCGGCGTCCAAGGCCACCAGGGTGCCGGAGGTGTAGGCCACGTAGACCGTCTCCCCGTCGGTGTCGAGCGCGGTCGCGGGGCTGTCGGTGCGGTACTGCCACCGCACGTCTCCGTTCAGCGACCGCCGTACGACGTAGGCCCCTCCGGGTTGCGGACCGTGGCCGTGGTGGACCTCGCCCGCGTACACCAGGGACCGTCCGATCTCGGCCGCGGGGCCGCCGAAATGGTGTTCCCCCGGAACCCAGGAGTGCGGGAAGAGCCGGCGCGGTGTCCCGTCGGCGCTCGCCGCCACGACCCACTTGTCCCGGTGCGGTTCGTCGGGGTCCGTTCCCACCAGGGCGTACGTACCGCTCGCGCGACGGACCGGGAACGGATGGTTGAACACGTCGAACCCGCCGACCTCCGGCCCGGCCACCGGGCCGGCCCGATCCAGCATCACCAGCCGTGCGGGGGGCTTCCGGGGCCCGTCCACCGTCCGCAGGACCGTCCGGGAGCCCCCCGCGAGCAGGACCGCGGGCTCGTCGGGGAGCAGGGTTTCCAGCACCTGCCCCGTGTCCAGGGCGATGCGGGTGATCCGGGCGGTCCCCGGGGACGGCCGCTTCCCGCGTCCCGCGCGAGAAGGGCCGCGTTCGACGTTGGTCCACAGGGAGGTGGCGTCGGAGGCCGGGAGGAGCTGCCGCCCGCCCGCCCCGTCCTCGACCGCCCACTGCCGCTCCCCCGACGGAAGCCACGACTCCGCACGGACCCCGTCCAGGGCCGCCAGGGCGCGGCCGTCCTCCAGGGCTTCGACGGCCCACACCCGGCGGCGTAGGGACCAGGTGCGGCCGGTCGCCGCCGCGAGGTCCGTCAGGAGCCCTCGGGCCTCCGCGCCGCGATCGGTCCGGGCGGCCGGCTCCGCGGGGGCGTCGTCCAGCTCCTCGGAGCCGATCGACCCCTTCCCCACCGCGCCCCAGTCGGCTCGCTCGACCACGGCCACGTGCCCCTGCTCGTGCGCGAGAGGGTTCTCCCCGTCGTCTTCGGGTGCCATCACCAGGCGCAGCGCCGTCCCGCTCAGCCACGTCGCGCCGAGCACTTCCCGCCGGTCGCCCAGGGCGGACACCACGTCGCCGGTGTCGGTGTCGAGGAGCAGCAGTTCGCCCTCGAAGGAGTAGCCGCCGTCGTAACGTCCCGTGCCGACGGCCAGGAGGGGGAGGACGGGGTGGAAGGCGAGCGAGCGCACTGGGTAGCGGGACCGGGCGAGGTGCCGGCACCGCAGGCCGTCCCGCTCGTAGACCCCGGCCCTGTGCCCCGTCCAGCCGGAGTCCGCGGTCGCGCCGCCGCTCCACTGGACGGAGCCCACGTCCCCGCCGACGGCGACCAGCCGCGAGGTCTCGTGGACGAGGGCCAGGGCCGGTTCTCCGATCTCGGCGAACGGACGGTCGCCGAGCACGCGGCGGACGAACGGCTCACGGGTCATGCAGGGTCCTCCCCGGGGTGGCGCGTGATCGTCCATGATCCCCGCGGCCGGGACGGACCGCCAACGGTTTCCGCCGGTGAAGGGGCGCGGTCAGTGGCCGAGCCTGCGTTTCAGTTCGGCCTTGTCCATGGTGGAACGGCCGTGCAGGTTGCGGCGCTCGGCCTCCGCGTAGAGCTGGTCGTACGTCGGCCCCCGCGCGCCGCTGTGGGAGTGCTTCCCGCCGCGCTCGGCCGAGGACATGTCCCGGAGCGAGAGTTCACTGGCCGTCTTCGACTCCCCGGCGCGTGCCCGTTCCTTGTTGACCGTGCGGGCGGCGATCTCCTTGGCGCGTTCGGTGCTCTCACCGCGCTTCTCCGCGCTCTCCTTGATGTGTTCGTACTGGCGTTCACGCTTGGGACTGGAACCACGGGGCATGGCCGCTCCTCGGACCGCAGGGAAACCGTCGGCGGGGCCGTTCCGTGGCCCCCGACGGCGAGGGCGAGGCGGCCGCGTCGGCCGCTGCCGCTGTGCCCGGCGCCTACCCCCGGCTCCGCACCGCATGCCCCTCCGGGATCCGCAGGTTTGCGGGCGCCGCCACCGAGCAGCCGCTCTGTATGGCGCAGACAACCGGCGGGAAGCCGCATGCAGGGCCAGGAACCGGTGCGGCCCGCGGCACGGAGGCGGCCGCGACGGCGGATCCGGCGGTGTCGGCGGACCCGGTCGGCACGCCTGACGCCGCCGGGACGCCTGATCCCGCCGCAACGGCGGACGCGGCCGCCCGGGACGGCGAGACGCGCCGGACCGTGTGGGTCGCCCTCGCGGCCAACCTCGTCATCTGCCTGGCCAAGGTCGTCGCCGGTATCGTCTCGGGCTCGCCGGCCCTGCTGTCGGAGGCGGCCCACTCGATCGCGGACAGCCTCAACGAGGTCTTCCTGCTGGCCTCCCTGCGGCGCAGCAGACGTCCCGCGGACGCGCGTCATCCCTTCGGCTACGGCATGGAGCGGTTCTTCTGGTCCCTGCTCGCCGCCGTCGGCATCTTCGTCACGGGCGGCTGCTTCTCGGTGTTCCAGGGCGTCCAGGCCTTCCGCTCGGGAGGTTCCGAGTCACACGACGGCTACGTCATCGGTCTGCTCGTCCTTCTCCTCGCCCTCGCCGCCGAAGGGGCCTCCCTCGGCCGGGCACTGCTCCAGGTACGCCGGTCCGCGCGGACCGAGGGGCGCGGGATGGCCGCCGAGATCCGGGCGAGCCGCGATCCCGCCCTGCGGACCGTGCTGGCAGAGGACGGAACCGCCTGCGTCGGCGTCCTCCTGGCCATCGCCGGCATCACCCTGCACCTGGTGACGGGGAACATCGCGTACGAGGCGGGCGCGTCCGTCCTGATCGGCCTCCTGCTCGTCTACGTCGCCTACGCCCTGGGCCGGGCCGCCCGCGTACAGCTGGTCGGCGAGGCCGCTGACCCCGCCTTCCAGCGGCAGGTGCGCGAGTTCCTGGTGCGGCAGCCGGAGATCGACACCGTCGCCGCCATGCTCACCATGCGGCTGGGGCCGGACTCCGTCCTGCTGGCCGCACGGATCGACCTGACGCCGGGGTACGACAGCGAGACCGTCGAGGACGCGATGGTACGGATCCGGTGCGAGGCGCGCGGTCGCTGGCCCGGGCTGGACCAGGTGTTCCTGGACGTCACCGACGCGGCCGCCGCGCGCGGGCGCGCTCACCGCTCGGACGTGTAGCGGATCCGCGCCCACAGGGGCAGCACGAACCAGCACAGCAGGTACCAGGTCAGCACCCCGCCCACGATCCAGGGCACGAGCGCGTTGTGGGTGGCGACCCGCAGGACGAGCAGCAGCGCGGCGGTGCAGGTGGCCAGGAGCAGGACGAGGCCCGTGGAGATCAGACGCGCGGCCCACAGCACGGCCTCCGGTTTGATCCGCCGGCCCGCGACGAGGCGGTGGAAGGCCACCGGGCCGATGAGCGCGCCGGTCGCCAGCGACCCCAGGACCACGGTGATGATGTAGATCGCCTTCTCGGTCTGCGCGAGCCCCGCGAAGACGGGGGTGAAGGCGACCGTGAGCAGGAAGCCGAAGAGGATCTGGACGCCGGTCTGGGCGACGCGGATCTCCTGGAGGAGGTCCTGCCACTGCCGGTCCGCGCGCTCCTCCACGGTCTCGTTCCGCCCGGCCCTGGTCTCGTGGGGCATGACGCCTCCCTCGGACGCCCGTCGCTGCACGCCTACCCCGCAGCACGCGCCCCATGCCCGGAGCGCGGGACCGCACCGGCCGCGCGGGGTGGCGGCCCGCGCCGTGCGCGCGGGGACAGGAAACCGTGCGCTCCGCGACAACGCCGGACCCGGCCGCGCGGGTGACAGTGGTCGCCCACGACCCGAAGGTCCGCGTTCGGAGAGGTGACCCAGTGACAGAGCACAGGACTCCCAGGCCCACCGAGTGGGCGAAGGCCGTCATCGCGCTCGTGATGACGGTCCTCGCCCTGGTGGCCACGACCGGCACGGCCGGAGCCGCCACGGGCCGGGACTTCTCGGCACAGGCCCGGAGCCTCGGGCTGAGCGGCGCCCAGGCCAGGAGCCTCCAGGACAGGGCCGATGCCTACCTGGCCGGAACGGGCGGCACCCAGGTGGCCGCCAACAAGATCGTCCTGAAGGGCGGGGCGGGGGTGCTCCTCCTCGCGCTGCCCGGAGAGCGGCGGGCGCGCGACCTGGACGCGCCCCGCGACACCCGTGGCGCGTCCGCCGTCCCGTGCCCGTACAACTACGTGTGCGCGTACAGCCTGCCGGACTTCACGGGCGACCAGGTGATCCTCTACTACTGCGACACGCTGGTCCGCATCACCTGGAACACGACCGGCTCGTGGATCAACAACCAGAGCGCCGTGGACCACGCGAAGTTCTACGACCGGAACAAGAACCTCGGCTGGACCTCACCGGGCGGGTACAGCGAGGACCGCAACGCCCCCTGGGCCTGGGTCTGGTGGCTCAGCGCCTGCTAGCCGGTACGCGTCCGACGGGACGGCGCGCCCTACGGTGCGGGGCGTCGGGGCGCGTCGCTCACCCGAGGCGGGGTTGCGGGACGCGTACGGACGCCATGCCCGCCGCCGTTGCGGCCTGGATCCCCAGGTCGGTGTCCTCGAAGACCAGGCAGTGCTCCGGCGGGACGCCGAGGTGACCGGCCGCCCTGAGGAACGCCTCGGGGTCGGGCTTGGCCCTCGTGTAGTCGCCGGCGCACACCAGCACGTCGAACGAGTCGAGGAGGCCGAGGACGGTCAGCGACGCCGTGACGGAATCGCGGGTGCTGCCGGACACCACGGCCGTCGGTACGCGCCCGCGGGAGTCCTCGATGTGCGCCAGGATTCCCGGGACCGCCGTGAGCTGGGGCAGGAGTTCCCGGTAGAGGTGTTCCCTGCGGTCCGCGACGGCTGCGACCGGCATGGACAGCCCTTGGGCCTCGTTGAGCGAGGCGATGATGTCCGCTACCGGCCGGCCTCCCCAGGCGTAGAAGAGGTCCTCAGGAAACGTGCAGTTCCACTCGCCGAGGGCTTGCGTCCAGGCCCGGTAGTGCAGGGGCATGGAGTCGGCGACGGTGCCGTCGCAGTCGAACAGGTAGGCACGGAACTCGCCGGGCGGCAGGGGGATGATCACCGGTTCAGCCTATAGCGCCCGGGGCGGGACGGGGCGGCCTACAGGCCGGTCCGGGCCGCGTACCGCGTGGCGCCCGCGGCCGTGGCGCCCGCCCAGCCGACGTAGCCGTCGGGCCGGACGAGGAAGAGGCCGTCCCCGTACGCCGCCTGCGACGGCGCCCGCACCGTGCGGACGGTGGGCAGTGCCGGCAGGGCGTCCCCCGGTGCGGTGCCCACGGCCAGGAGGGTCCAGTGCGGGCCCCGGAACGCGTCGAAGAGCCGTCCGCCGTGGCCCGCTTCGCCGTCCGGCGCACGGTCGCCCGCGCGCACCGCGTCCTCGGGCAGGTCCGTACGGGTCTCCACCGCGAGGGACGACTCCCGGTAGCCCAGGCCCAGTTGGCGGGTGGCCGCACCGCGCCGGGCCTCTCCCCGGTGGATCCGGGTGGACAGGCCGAGCATCTCGGCGGCGACGGGACGCCGTTCCTCCTCGTAGGTGTCCAGGAGGGACTCGGGCGCGCGTCCGCCCAGTACGGCGCCGAGCTTCCAGCCCAGGTTGTACGCGTCCTGGACGCTGGTGTTGAGCCCCTGGCCGCCCGCGGGCGAGTGGACGTGCGCGGCGTCCCCGGCCAGGAAGATCCGCCCCTGCCGGAAGGCGTCGGCCAGTGCGGCGCGCGGCCGGAAGTCCGAGGCCCAGCGCACCTGCGTCACGGCTTCCGGGGCGAGGTGCGAACGGGCGGCGACGACGGCCCGGACCCCTTCGGGGGAGAGGTCGATGTCCGCGCCTTCCGGGAACTGCGCCGTGAGCTGGAAGTCCCGCGTCCCGGCGAGCGGGCAGAGCGCGAGGTACCCGCCGCCGCCGGCGGCGGGCGGGAAGACGTGCCAGTTCTCGCGGTCGAGGCCGTCGACGCGGACGTCGGCGACCAGGACCGGGTTGGGGTCCACGGTCTCGCCGGCCATGCCGATGCCGAGCGCCCGCCGCACGGTGGAGCGGCCGCCGTCGGCGGCGACGGCGTAGCGGGCGCGCAGCGGCGGGCCCGCGGCGAACTCCGCCGTCACCCCTTGCGCGTCCTGGGTGATGCCCACCAGCTCGCGGCCGAAGGCGACCTCACCGCCCAGTTCCGCGAGGCGGGCGGCGAGGATCTCCTGCGTGCGCCACTGCGGGACCATCCAGGGCTCGCGGTACGGCGAGTCCCCCGTCTCCTCGCTCCCGTCGAACATCCGGTGCTCGCCCCGGCGCACGCCGTCCTGCCAGATCGCCGCGACCGGGTACGGACCGCCGGCCGCGCCGATGGCCTCCCCCACGCCCAGGTCGTCGAAGACCTCCCGGGTACGGGGCTGGACGCCCTTGCCGCGCGAACCGGGGAAGAGGCCCTCGGCCCGTTCCACGACGAGGGCCCGCACACCGCGCCGCGCGAGGTCCACGGCGAGGGCGAGGCCGGTGGGACCCGCACCGATGACCAGTACGTCCCGTGCGTCGTATCCGTCCTTGTGCATGACCTTCTCCTTAACGCTGTTAAGTTCCGTCGCCGCACAGCATTGACTTAACGCTGTTAAGCTGTCAAGCGTGACGACCCGGAAAGCTCCCCGACTCGACAAGAAGCAGGTCGTGGAGACCGCGCTGCGGCTCCTCAACGAGACCGGCCTCGACGGCCTCACCCTGCGCGCCATCGCCACGGAGCTGAACGTCCAGGCACCCGCCCTGTACTGGCACTTCAAGGGCAAGCAGGAGCTGCTCGACGAGATGGCCACGGAGATGTACCGCCGGATGGCCGCGGACGCCGACGCGCGGCTCGCCCCCGGTGCCACGTGGCGGGAGCGGCTCCTGGCGGGCAACCGGAGCCTGCGCGCGGCCCTGCTGGGGTACCGCGACGGCGCGAAGGTCTTCAGCGGTTCCCGCTTCACGGGCACCGAGCACGCGGTCCAGCTGGAGGCGAACCTGCGCGCCCTCGTCGACGCCGGTTTCACCCTCCCCCAGGCGGTCCGCGCCACCTCCACGGCCTACTTCTTCACCCTGGGCTTCGTCACCGAGGAACAGGGCGTGGAACCCCTGCCGGGGCAGCGCCGGGAGGGCTACGACATCGACGAACGCGCCGCCCGGCTGGCCGACCACCCGCTCGCCGCGACCGCCGGCGCCGACCTCTTCCAGGACTACGACGAGGGCTTCGAGGAAGGCCTGGACCTGGTTCTGGCAGGCATCGCGGCCCGCTACGGCGTCGACTGACCGCGCTCCCCGCGGGTCAGGGGCGGACCTGCGCTCCCCCGGACGCCCCGGGCGCCTTGACCTTGATCGTCAGCCCGGCGACGAGGGCCGCCAGCAACAGGAATCCGCACGCCCACCAGACGGTGAAGGGGGAGGCGAGCGCCTGGTCGTCGACGTGGACGAGGCCGCCGAGCAGCACGGTGCCGAGGGAGACGCCCATGTGCTGGGCCGCGGCGAGGGCGGCCGAGGCCGCGCCGGAGTGCTCCTCGGGGACGGCTTCGGTCATGACGGCGAGAACCGGCACGAGGGCCGCGCCGGCGCCACAGCCGGCGAGGAGCATGCCGGGCAGCACCCAGCCGGCGTACCCCGCGTCGCCCGCCCTGGCGAAGAAGAGGAGACCGAGGGTCGTGGTCAGCAGACCGCCGACGATCAGTACGCGGGGCGCGACGCGGTCCAGGAGGCGGGCGGAGACCTGGGTGGAGCCGAGGGCGACGGCGGCGACCAGCGGCAGGAGGAGGGCCCCGACCATCTCCGGCCGGTAGCCGAGGTAGGGGCCCAGACAGGATTCGAACACCGGGACGAGGACGAGGAGGCCCGCGCCGGCCAGGACCGAGGTCCAGAGGCAGCCGGTGCGGCCCGGAGCCCTGAAGAGGTACGGCGGCAGGAGGGGATCCGGCGTCCGGGTCTGCCGCCTCAGGAAGGCCGTGAGCAGGATGACGCCGAGCACGAGGGAGGCCGTGACGGGGGGCACGAACCCATGGCGGCGGTCCAGTTCGCCGAAGCCGAAGGTGAGGCCGACGAGGCCGCCGGCACCGAGCAGCACGCCCGGCACGTCGAGGCGGGCACCGGGGCGGCCCGGACGGTCCGCCGGCAGACCGCGTGCGATGACGGCCGCGATCACGGCGAAGAGGGCGCCCGCGAACGGGGACCAACGCCGCGATACGTCCTCGACGAGCACTCCCACCAGCAGTACCCCGAGGGCGGAACCGCTGCCGACGACCGCGGCGTAGATCCCGAGGGCCCGGCGGCGCGCGTTCGGCTCGGTGGAGCCCGCGACCACCAGGGCGAGGGCGGCCGGCAGCAGGAACGCCGCGGCGCCGCCCTGCAGGGCGGCGGCACAGATCAGCACGGCAGGGACACGGGTCAGGCCGCCGAGCACGGCCGCCGTGGCGAACCCGGCCAGGGCGACGAGCATGACCCGCCTGCGGCCCACGAGGTCCACGACGCGTCCGCCGAGCGGGAGCAGCCCCCCGAGGGCGAGGAGGTAGACGCAGAAGACCACGTACAGGCCGTCGGAGGAGAGGCCCAGGTCGGCCCGGGCCGACCGGAACACCGCTCCGTCGAGCACCACCACCAGCTGCGCCATGGAGGCCGCCACGAGGCTCCGGCGCCGTCCGGCGGGCGGGGCCGACTGGTCCCGGGCGGTGGCGGCGGGCACCCCCTGCACCGGGACGCCGACCGGGCTCGGGGCCGGACCGAATCCGGGCGGGGGACCGGCCGGGACCGGGAGGGCCGGGGCGTACGCGGGAGGTGTGTGCGGGGACCGCGCCCGCGGGTCGGGCACGGGCGGCGGCGCGACGGGTGTGAGGGCAGGGGCGGCAGGGGCGGCCGGGGCCACCGCCTCGGCGCGCCGCGCGGGGGCGTAGTCCAGCAACCGGGCCGCATGACGGCCGAGTCGGGCCAGCACCGGGCCCGGCAGCCACTCCGTCGCCGGGTCCGTCGCCGTATGGGCGGCCACCTCCGCCGGGGTGGGCCGCCGGGCCGGGTCCTTGTCCAGGCAGGCGCCGACGAGTTCGGCCAGCGCTTGCGGTACACCGGTCAGGTCCGCCTCCTCCTCGGCCACCCGGAAGAGGTGGACGTTGAGGCCCGTGTCCCGGGCGCCGAAGAGGAACCGGCCGGTGGCGGCGTAGACGAGGACGGCGCCCAGGCAGAAGACGTCGCTGGCGGGGGTGAGCGCCAGACCGCGGACCTGCTCCGGCGACATGAAGCCCGGAGAGCCGATCAGCATGCCGGTGCGCGTGTGCAGGCTGTCCCCGCCCAGGCTGTCCATCGCGCGGGCGATGCCGAAGTCGATGACGCGGGGGCCGTCGACGGTGACGAGGACGTTGGACGGCTTCAGGTCGCGGTGGATCAGGCCCGCCCCGTGCACGGCCCCGAGGGCGAGGGCGAGCCGGTTGGCGAGGACGTGGACCGAGTGTTCGGGCAGCGGACCGAAGTCCCTGGCGACCACCGTGTGCAGGTCGGGTCCCGGCACGTACTGCGTCGCGACCCAGGGCACGGCGGCCTCGGGATCGGCGTCGAGGACCGCCGCCGTCCAGCTTCCTCCCACCCTGCGCGCCGCCGACACCTCGCGGGCGAAACGCCGGCGGAACTCCGGGTGCCCGGCGTACTCGGCCTGCACGACCTTGACGGCGACGGTGCGCCCGTCTTCGGAGCGCCCGAGGTAGACCAGGCCCATCCCGCCCGCGCCCAGCCGGGCGATCAGACGGTACGGACCGATGCGCGCCGGATCTTCGGCGATCAGCTGCTCCACGGAAGTAAGATAGTGCAACTCTCCAACCGTGGAGCCCCCTCGGGCAAATGTCACGCCCGGGGGGCACGCGGTCAACGGCCTTGCAGCGCCCGCACGTTGTCGCCGAAGGTCCAGTTCCTGGATCCGTCCCAGTTGAGCGACCAGGTCATCAGCCCCTTGAGCCGGCCGCCGTAGGGGCTCCACGCCTGGGAGACCAGGCTCGGCGGCATGTAGCCGCCGCCCGCGCCCGGCTGGGCCGGCAGCCCCGGCACCTGCTTGTCGTACGGCACCTTGACGGTGGTGTTCTGGACGACCAGACCGCGGTCGAGGCAGTCCGTCTGCGCCGTGAAGCCGGCGACGGTACCCGCGGAGTAGGAGTCCCCGGAGCAGCCGTACATGCTGCCGTTGTAGTACTGCATGTTCAGCCACCACAGCCGGCCGTTGTCCGCGTACTTCTTGACGATCGGGAGGTACGCGCCCCAGATCGAGCCGTAGGCCACGCTGCCGCCGGTGACGTACGCCGTCTCGGGTGCCATCGTCAGGCCGAAGCCGGCCGGCATCCGGGCCAGCACGCCGTCGATGATGCGGATCAGGTTGGCCTGTGACGCGGACAGCCGGGTGATGGAGCCGGAGCCGACGAGGCCGGTCTCGATGTCGATGTCGATGCCGTCGAAGTTGTACTTCTGCAGGAGGGGCACGATCGTCGCCACGAACCGGTCCGCGACGGCACTGGAGCCGAGGTCGATGCCGGCCGCCGCGCCGCCGATGGACATCAGCACGGTGAGGCCGTCCTGTTTGGCCTGGCACATCTCGGCGGGGGTCGGCACCTTCACGGTGCTGTCCATGCCGTCCTCCCACAGCACGGTGCCGTCGGAACGGATGACCGGGAAGGCCGCGTTGACGACGTTGTAGCCGCGGGCGCGGATGCGGGCGTCGGTGATCGGTATCCAGCCCAGGGGCGGGTGGACCCCGTTGGCCGAGCCGTCCCAGTTCTCCCAGTAGCCCTGGAGGACCTTGCCCGCGGGCCTGGACTTCACCGGGCAGGTGTCGGCCGCTGCGGGCGCGGCGGGGGGCGGTGCCGCCGCGGCGGCGGGTAACTGCGCGAGGAGCGCGGCCGCGAGTCCCGCGCCGAGCAGGCGGATGGTCCGGCGGATCATGGAGTGGGCTCCCTTCGTGCCGTTCCGCGCGGGTGCCCTGGGCGCCCGCGGCGGGAGGACGGGGCTGAGTGGGGGGAGGAGCGGGGTGGGCCGGAGTGCGGAGCGGGCCGCGGGAGCGGTCGCCGGCGGAAAGGGGTCCGGCGGCGCGGGCGGCCCGTTGCGCCACAACGTAAAGTTGGTCCAGACCATCCGTCAAGAGCGCCGGCACCGACCGGATCCGCGGGGGCCCGGACGGGAGCGGAGGCGGGACGGGGAGCGGGCGGTCGCGACGCGGGGCTCTCCCCCGGACGGCCGGTACCCGACGGCACGCGCGCCGGCCGGGGCGGCCGTAGTCTGTTGGCCGACGGCCCCGCGGAGGAAGAGGGAGCATGCGCGAGTTCCTGGTCGAGATCACCACCACCATCCCCGAGGGAACCGACCCGGCCCTCGTGGACGAGCGCCGCGCCGCCGAAGCGGTCCGGGCCCGGGAGCTGRCCGCCGCAGGACACCTCGTACGACTGTGGCGCCCCGTCGGTGAGCTGCGGAGCATCGGCCTGTGGCGGGCCGCCGACGAGGCCGCGCTACGGGAGGAGGTGCTCGGCACGCTGCCGCTGCGGGCGTGGATGACCCACGCCGTCACCCCCGTCGAGCCCCACCCCAACGACCCCGGCGGGCCCGCGTCCGCGTCGTGACCACGGGCCCGTCCCCCCGGGCCGTGGCTCAGGAGGGCCAGACGACCACGCCGTCCCGGACCGTCAGGGGGGTGGGCGGGCGCTCCTCGTGGAAGCGGGTCCAGCCCAGGTCGACGCCGCCGTCGTGGCGGCGGTGGGCGTCGGCCGCCCAGGTGGCGAGCCAGGCGAGGAGCTCACCGGTGCGTTCGAAGCCGTCGGGGTGGATCTCCTGGCGGCTGGTCAGGGCCCAGGTGCCGCGTCCGGTGCGCTCCCGGGGGAGCAGGAGCGAGACGAGGGCGCCGCCGATCGCGTACGCCTCGCCCCGCTGGGCGAGCAGGGGCTCGGGGTGGTTCTCGACGACCGGCCGCCCCTCGTCGTCCTCCACCACCCAGGGGAACTCGGTCACGATGCGGAGCGCCTCCGGTTGCGGGCCCAGACCGAGGTGCCAGCGGAGTTCGGCGAGTTCGGGTTCCGGCGGGTCGGCGCGCAGGTCCAGCGCCAGCATGAGTTCGAAGACATCGGCCACGTGGGCCCACGCTAGCCTCCGCCGGGCGCCCGCGCGGGGCCGCCCCCCGTCCGGCGGCGGGCTCGTCGGCGGTGGTGGGGCGCGGGGGCTCCGTCACGGGTGGGGGCCGGGGTGGTCACCTCGTGGCCGATGCGCCCTTCGGCGGGTCGGCATGGTCGAGCGGGACGTCGAGGTGGCCGCACCGCATGGACGCCGGGCCGCCGCAGGGGCCGGCCGCGGATGATCACTGGTGGGCCGGCGGGGCCCCGTGGGCGCGGCGCGCCGGTCGCGGGGACGCATGTACGAGCGGCCCCTGCGTCCAGGGCTCCGACCAGGCACGCAAGGGCCCGGCACCGCCCCCGCGGACCGGTTCCGGAAAGTCCACCCCGACGCCGCGTTGCATGACCATGCGCAGTGCTGCATAATCTTCCCATGTCTAAAGTCCTCACGTCCCTTCCCGCCGGCGAGCGCGTCGGCATCGCCTTCTCCGGCGGGCTCGACACCTCGGTCGCCGTCGCCTGGATGCGCGACAAGGGCGCCGTCCCCTGCACGTACACCGCCGACATCGGCCAGTACGACGAGCCCGACATCGCTTCCGTGCCCAGCCGCGCCTCCGCGTACGGCGCCGAGATCACCCGGCTCGTCGACTGCCGTGCCGCCCTCGTCGAGGAGGGCCTGGCGGCGCTCGCGTGCGGCGCGTTCCACATCCGGTCGGGCGGGCGCCCGTACTTCAACACCACGCCGCTGGGACGTGCCGTGACCGGCACGCTGCTGGTGCGCGCGATGCTCGAAGACGGGGTGCAGATCTGGGGCGACGGCTCCACCTTCAAGGGCAACGACATCGAGCGGTTCTACCGGTACGGGCTGCTCGCCAACCCTCACCTGCGGATCTACAAGCCCTGGCTGGACGCCGACTTCGTCACCGAGCTCGGCGGCCGCAAGGAGATGTCCGAGTGGCTGCTCGCGCACGGGCTGCCGTACCGGGACTCGACGGAGAAGGCGTACTCCACGGACGCCAACATCTGGGGCGCCACCCACGAGGCCAAGACGCTGGAGCACCTCGACACCGGCATCGAGACCGTCGACCCGATCATGGGCGTGCGGTTCTGGGACCCGTCGGTGGAGATCGCCGCGGAGGACGTGACGGTCGGCTTCGAGCAGGGCCGCCCGGTCACCATCAACGGCAAGGAGTTCGCCTCCGCCGTCGACCTCGTGATGGAGGCCAACGCGATCGGCGGCCGGCACGGTCTGGGCATGTCCGACCAGATCGAGAACCGGATCATCGAGGCCAAGAGCCGCGGCATCTACGAGGCGCCCGGCATGGCGCTGCTGCACATCGTCTACGAGCGCCTCGTCAACGCGATCCACAACGAGGACACCCTGGCCGCGTACCACAACGAGGGCCGGCGCCTCGGCCGCCTCATGTACGAGGGCCGCTGGCTGGACCCGCAGGCGCTGATGATCCGCGAGTCGCTGCAGCGCTGGGTCGGCACCGCCGTCACCGGCGAGGTGACGCTGCGGCTGCGGCGCGGCGAGGACTACTCGATCCTCGACACCACGGGCCCGGCGTTCAGCTACCACCCGGACAAGCTCTCCATGGAGCGGACCGAGGACTCGGCGTTCGGCCCGGTGGACCGGATCGGCCAGCTCACCATGCGCAACCTCGACATCGCGGACTCCCGCGCCCGCCTGGAGCAGTACGTGGGGCTCGGCCTGGTCGGCACTACCCACCCGACGCCGATCGGTGCCGCGCAGGCGGCCGCGACCGGGCTGATCGGCGCCATGGACGAGGGCGGCGCCGAGGCGATCGCCTCCCGTGGCGAGGCCACCGACGAGGAGACGATGCTGGACCGTGCCGCGATGGAGTCCGGCACGGACTGACGGACGACCGGCCGACGGACCGACGGACCGCCCCCGGGAGGGCCGGCCGGCTCCGTACGGCCGGTCACCCGTCGTACGCGCGTCGGCGGCCGCCGCCCCGGTGGACTTCGTTCCGCCGGGGCGGCGGCCGTTCCGCGTCCGTCTCAGGGCGGCCCGAGCCGCTGGATGGCGACCATGGCCGCGTCGTCCCCCAGGACGCCGCCGGCCGCGTGGCCGAGCAGGTCGGCGCGCAGGTACTCCAGCAGGGCGTGCGGGCCCGTCCCGGTCCAGGCCGAGGCCCGCTCCGTCAGCGGGTAGAACGTCCCGTCCCGGTCGCGGGCCTCCATGACCCCGTCCGTGTAGAGCAGGACGATGTCCCCGGGCGCCAGGGGGAAGGTCTGCGCGGTGGCCCGCGCGTCCACCAGCCCGGCCAGGCCCAGCGGCGGTGCCGGATGCTCCACCTCCAGCGCGGTGACCCGGGGACCGTGGAACAGCAGCGGTGGCGGATGGCCGCAGTTGATGAGGTGCAGGGCCCGCTCGTGGTCGGGGAGGTCCAGGACGGCGGCGGTGACGAACCCCTCGCCCGGGTCGTCCGGAGAGCCGTCGGGCACCCGCGACCCTTCCGGGCCCGGGGCCACGGATCCGTCCAGGTAGGCGACCAGCCCCGACAGGTCGGCCTCCTGGTGGGCGGAGGCGCGGAACGCCCCGAGGACGAGGGCGGCGTCCCCGACCGCTTCCAGCCCCTTGCCGCGGACATCACCGATGATCAGTCGCGTTCCGCGGGCCGTGCGGGCGACTGCGTACAGGTCTCCCCCGATCTCGGCCTCGGCCTCGGCGGCGAGGTAGACGGATGCCAGGCGCAGCGGGCCGATCCGCTCGGGGAGCGGCCGCAGCACCACCTGCTGCGCGGCCTCGGCGACCGAGCGCAGTTGGATCAGCTCCTTCTCGTGGACTTCCCGCAGGTGGGCGAAGAGCGTCACGATCACGGAGATGAGGATGAGGGCGATGATCTGGAAGGTGTGGTTCAGGTCGGTCAGGCTGCTGCGCACCGTCGCCGTCACCGCCTGGGCGACGACGGCGACGGCGCCGACGGCCGCGGTGGTCCAGGGGCCGGCGAACGACGCGGTGACGGCCGGGGCGGCCACCAGGAAGGGCCCGAGGTGCACCTCGGGCGGGGCCAGGATGTCGACCACGGTCACGATGGTGATCAGCGCGAGCGGGACCGCCAGGAGCGCGTTGCCCTGCTCCCCTGCCGGATGACTGCTCGCACGTGGGCGCCCAAGGTGCATCCCTCCTGCATACACCGCCCCGGCCGGGGGCCGCGTGGCAGTTCTGGAGTCCGCGCCGGGGAGCCCGCCCTTTGGGTCAGCCGCGCACGGCCCCCGGCGTCCGGGCGGCGGGCCGCGCGTCCGGGTCCTCGTCCGGGTCCTCGTCCGGGACCCAGTTTCCGTGGAGGCCGAGGGGGACGCGTACGGGCAGGTGGATGCGGGCGAGCGGTTCCCCGGTGAAGTCCCGTGCGGAGAGGATGACCAGATCGGCGGCGCCGCGCTCCGGGCTGTGGACGTACGCCATCACGTAACCGTCGTCCTCGGCCTCGGGCGTCTCTGCGGGGACGAACACTCCTTCGCCGACCGCGGCGAAGCGTCCGAACTCGTGCGCCTCGGTGGTGCCGCGGGACAGGTCGTGTTTGAGGAGCGCGTTGCTGAAGCCCGCGTCGGGGCGCTGGTCTCCGGGGCCGGCCGGCGGTGCGTACAGCTCGACCGCGGCGGCGTAGCCGTACCGGTACGGGAGCCCGGTGAAGCGGGAGTTGACGCGGGGGAACTCCTGGGTGCGGTCGTCCAGCCGCTCCTCGCGGACCTTCCCGGCGGCGAGGTCGATGGTCCAGCGGTAGAGGGTGGGGCGGCTGGTGCCGACGTCGCGGATGTCGAAGCCCTCGGGGTGGCGGACGAGGTCGACGACGACGTCCGTGCCGTTCTCGTAGGCGTTGAGGGTGTGGCCGACCAGGCTCGGGGTCACGGGGAACCAGCGCACCGGGCCGCCCGCGCGGGGCATCACGCCGACGCGCGCCGGATGGGTGTCGTCCCAGACGAAGGGGACCCCGGTGGCGAGGTGGGCCGCGCTGAAGACCACCGGGGCGTCGAAGAGGATCACGTGGCGGTCGGTGAGCGCGAAGTCGTGCATGTAGGGGCTGCCGGGGGTGTGCACGGTGGTGGCGCGCAGCACGGTGCCGGTGTCGTCCATCACGATGTGCTGGACGTGTTCGGAGCCGTAGCGGAAGGCGAGTGAGTGGAGCTCGCGGGTGCGGGGGTCGAAGAGGGAGTGGGCGTTGGCGTTGTAGCCCTCGGGGGTCGCGCCGAGGTCGCAGGGGCCGAGCGTGTCCAGGTCGTAGGTGAGTTCGTACGGGCGTAAGCCCCCCTCGATGAGCGCGAACGTGCGGCCGGCGAGGCCCGCCACCTGGACGTTCGGGGCGAAGTCCGTCCGCGGGTCGACGGGGGCGCCGCGGCGCGGTTCGCCGAGCCGGTCGGCGACGGAGGCGGAGCGGACCCAGCGGTTGCGGTACCACTCGGCGCGGCCGTCGCGGATGCGGACGCCGTGGACCATGCCTTCGCCGAGGGTCCACAGGTGGGCGGCGGCGTCCTCGATGCCCAGCGGGTTGGGGCCGGTGCGCAGGTAGCGGCCGCTGAGGTGGTCGGGTATCCGGCCGGTGACGGGCAGGTCGTGGGCCGTGGTCTCCTCGGTGACGGGTGCGAAGTTCCCCGAGAGGTAGCGGTTGGTCGTCGTACGCGTCGTCGTACGTGTCGTCGGGGGTGTCATCAAGGGGTCCGTTCCGGGTCGGTGGACGGGGCCGGCGGGGCCAGGAAGGCCTGGCCGAGCGCGGCCATGAGGGTGGTGTAGCGGCGGGCAGCGGTGTCGGGCGGGAAGTGGCCGGCGAGTTCGAGGCTCACCGCGCCGTGCGCGGCGGCCCAGAACAGCTTCGAGATCTCGTGGGCGTCACCGTCCGGCCGGAACACCCCGGAGTCGATGCAGGCGGCGACGGCCGCGGCCGAGGCGTCGAAGGCGGTCCCGGCGACGGCCAGGGCCTCGGCACCGGGGGTGTAGTGGGGGATGGCCCGTTCGAACATGACGCGGTAGTAGGCCGGTTCGGCCAGCGCGTGCTCCCGGTAGGCCCTGCCGAGGTTGTCCAGGTGGGCCAACGGGTCGTCGGTCGGCGGGACGTGTTCCTGGGCTCGGCGCAGCCGTGCGAAGCCCTCCCGGTACAGGGCGTCGGCCAGGCCCTCCTTTCCGCCGAACATGGTGTAGAGGACCTTGGTCGAGGTGCCGATCTCGGTGGCGATCCGCCGGATGGTCAGGGCGGCGGTCCCCTCCTCGACCAGCAGCCCGATGGCGCGGTCGAGAACGGCGGTCCGTGCGGCTTCCTGACCGGCCCGGAGGGCGTCCTGGTAGAGCGTGGTCATGGGTAACAACATAACCCAAAGGTAACGCTGTTACCAGCATCCTCCCGATTCCGCGCGGCGCCTACGGACGGGCCGTCACGACCCGGCCCAGGTCCAGCAGGCTCAGGCCGAACATCAGGGCTCCCAGGGGGACATGGACCGACGGCACGTGCGCGATGCCGAGCACCACCTGTACCGAGGCCAGGACGAGGAATCCGGACGCGTGCAGGACGGGGCGCAACGGGCCGCCGCCGGGCCGCCAGGCCAGGATGGCGGCGAGCAGGTACAGCATCGACGCGCCGTACATCACGCGCGCTCCGACACCGTGCAGCAGCTCGCCGTGCGACGAGGCGAGCAACAGCCCGGCGGTGGCCGCCTGGAAGAAGATGGCCGAGGTCTGCAGCGCGATCGCCGTCCGCACGAACGGGAGGCCGCGTCGTCCTGTCGTCATCTGTGTGGCCATGGCCCGGTCCCCTCGTCGATCCGTCGTCGGTGTCTCGGAGGTCCGACGACGCAGGCCCCCGAAATGTGAGGCCGGGGGTCTGCTCCCGCGGAATGTGCCGGTCCCGTGCCGTCCTTTCTTAGCGGCACGTTAGATCTGCGGGCCGGACGTTGTACGGGGGCGGCCGCGGACGCATGCTCTGGGCACTCCCCACCGCCGGGGCCCCTCCCCCGTCCCCTGCCGGGGACCTCCGACTGGAGGCGTCATGCCCTCGTCCACCGCAGTCCCCGCACCGCCCCCGCCGCTGCCGCAGGGCGCCGACCTCCGCAGGAAGCGGCGCACGGCCCTGATCGGCGGTTCGCTCGGCAACCTCGTGGAGTGGTACGACTGGTTCGTCTACGCCAGCTTCGCGATCTACTTCGCCGACTCCTTCTTCCCCGGCGACAACCCGACCACGCAGCTGATGAACACGGCCGGGATCTTCGCCGTCGGCTTCCTCATGCGCCCCGTCGGCGGGTGGATCCTCGGCCGCGCCGCCGACCGGCGCGGGCGCAAGAGCGCGCTCACGCTCACCGTCACCATGATGTCGGTGGCCGCCCTGCTCATCGCCGTCGCCCCGACCTACGGGCAGGCCGGCTACTTCGGTGCCCTGGTGCTGCTGCTCGCGCGCCTGCTCCAGGGCATGAGCATCGGCGGCGAGTACGCCGCCAGCGCCACCTACCTCACCGAGGTCTCCGCCCGGAACCGGCGCGGCCTGGGCTCCTCGTTCCAGTACGTGTCGATGACCTGCGGCCAGCTGCTCGGGCTGGGCATCCTCATCACGATGCAGCACACGCTGACCACCGCCCAGTTGGAGAGCTGGGGGTGGCGGATCCCCTTCGTCCTCGGCGCCTTGTTCGCAGTCGTCGTCTTCTGGCTCCGGCGGCGTCTCCAGGAGACCGACGCCTTCACCGAGCAGACGTCACAGGGGGACGACGCCGGCGACGACAGCACGCGGGGCACCCTCAAGGTCCTGTGGCAGCACCGGCGGCAGGCCGGACTGGTCATGGCACTCACCCTCGGCGGGACCGTGGCCTACTACACGTACACCACGTACCTCACCAAGTACCTGGTCGGCAGCGCCGGCATGGCGAAGACGACCGCCACCCTCGTCAGCTTCACCGCGCTCACCCTCTTCGCGGCCCTGCAGCCCTTCGCCGGAATGCTGTCCGACCGGATCGGGCGGCGGCCCCTGCTGATCACCTTCGCCGTGGGCTGCACCTTCGGCACGTACCCGATCATGACGGCCCTCGGGTCGGCGTCCTCGTACTGGTCCGCCCTGGGTCTGTCCCTCCTGGCGCTGGTGATCGTCACCGGCTACACCTCCATCAACGCCGCGGTCAAGGCGGAGCTGTTCCCGACCCGGGTCCGGGCCCTCGGTGTGGCGCTGCCGTACGCCATCGCCAACGCGCTCTTCGGCGGCACGGCCGAGTACGTGGCGCTGTGGTTCAAGAGCGGCGGCCACGAGAAGCTGTTCTTCTGGTACGTCTCCGGGTGCGCGCTGGTCTCCCTGGTGACCTACCTCCTGATGCCCGA
This sequence comes from Streptomyces sp. M-16, assembly GCF_052114405.1. Lineage (NCBI taxonomy): Bacteria > Bacillati > Actinomycetota > Actinomycetes > Kitasatosporales > Streptomycetaceae > Streptomyces > Streptomyces sp. M-16. The sequence goes on from NZ_JBFRER010000052.1 coordinate 29,338, forward strand.
CACCCGCGATGCCGCACTCAGCCGCGCCGAAGCCGAAGCCGAAGCCGATGGCGATGGCGATGGCGATGGCGATGGCGGTGCCCGGCCGGGCACCGGGGATTCCCGGGCCCCGTCGGTGGGGGCCGCACGCTGACGCGCGCCGGTGACCCGGGGCGGCCGCTCCCGTAGGCTGCTGTCCCCGGCCACGGCACGGGTCATCGGGTGAGGGGAACCGGCCATGCACGCGCTTCTCGTCGAGGACGACGACCGGATGGCCCAGGCCCTCGGCACCGCCCTCTCCCAGCGCGGCCACACCGTCCGCCGGGTGGGCCGGGCCCTGGACGCCCTGCTGCACCTGCGCGAGGCCGAGTTCGTCCTGCTCGACCTCGGCCTGCCCGACCTGGACGGGCTCGAACTGCTGCGGCGGCTGCGCACCGTCTGCGACGCCCCGCTGATCGTGGTGACCGCGCGCTGCGAGGAGCGCGACATCGTGCAGGGTCTGCGGGCCGGCGCCGACGACTACGTCGTCAAACCGTTCCGGATGGCCGAGCTGATGGCGCGCATCGACACCGTGCGCCGCCGCACGGACCGGCGCACCGCCCGCCGGGACGCCGACGCCGGGCACGGCGACCACCACCACCGTCCCGTGCGCGCCGGGGACGTCGAGGTGGATCCGGCGGGCCGGACGGTGACGGTGGCGGGAGCCGAAGTCCGGCTGACCCGGCGCGAGTTCGACGTCCTGGCCTTCCTGGCCGTACGCCCGGACGAGGTGCACTCCCGCGAGGAGATCATGGACCGGATCTGGGGGGACGCCTTCCTCGGCGCCTCCCGCTCCCTGGACGTCCACGTGGCGGGCATCCGCGCCAAGACCGGCCGCTCCGGGCTGGTGCGCACCGTCCGCGGGTACGGGTACCGGCTCGGCCGCCCCGCCACCGGCGGCGGCGACGGCGACGGCGGCCCGCGGGACGAAGCGTGGAGCCCGGCGGACGACGGGGCCCACGACGCGGCCCACGGCGAGGCGGACCGCGCCCGGTGAGGCGTCGGCTCCTCGCCGTGCTGCTGGTGCTCATGGGCGCGGCCACCCTGTTGCTCTGCCTGCCCCTCGCCGACGCCTACGCGCGCGGGCGGACCGAACACCTGCTGCTGCAACGCCGCTCGGAGGCCGTACGGTTCGCGGACCTCGCCGAACGGATGCGCACCGCCGCCGACCGCCGCGAGCTGTCCGACGAGATCGAGCGGTACGCGCAGCTATACGGAGCTTCGGTGGCCGTGGTCGACACGGCCGGCGGGACGGTCGCGCGGGCCGGTACGGCCCCTTCCCCGGAGGGTGCTTCCGGCCGGGCGCCCTCGCCGGCGGCGGACGCCCTGGCCCGCGCGCTCACCGGCCGGTCCACCGACCGGCTGCCGGCCATCCGCCCCTGGGGGCCCGCGACCGTGGTGGTGGCCGAGCCGGTGGGCCGCGACGAGCGGGTGAGCGGGGCCGTGCTGATGACGCTGCCCACCGGAGCGGCCCGCCGGGACGTGACGGTCCGCTGGTCCCTCATCGCCGCGGGGGCGTTCGCCGCCTTCGCCGCGGCCGCCCTGGTCGCGGTCGGGATCGCGCGCTGGCTGCTGCGCCCGGTCCGCGATCTCGACCGGGTGGTGGGGAGGCTGACCGCGGGCCGCCTCCAGGCCCGGGCGGTGTCCGACACCGGGCCGCCCGAACTGCGTCACCTCAGGCGGCATTTCAACACGATGGCGCAGGCCCTGGCCGATTCCCTCGGCCGCCAGCGCGACTTCGTCGCCGACGCCTCCCACCAGCTGCGCAATCCCCTGGCCACGCTGGTACTGCAGATGGAGAACGTCGAGCCGTACATCGCCCCCGGACCCGGCCGCACCGAGCACGCGCGCGCCCTGGACGAGGCGGAACGCCTGGAAGAGCTGCTCGACGGACTGCTGGCCCTGGCCCGGGTGGAGTCCGGCACGGCGGAGCTGCGCGACCAGGACGCCGCGCGTGCGGTGCGGGACCGGGTGGCGGCCTGGCATCCGGTGTTCCGCGACGCCGGACTGGAGCTGACGGCGCACGGCCTCCCGGACACCCTGGGGGTGCGGGCCCTGCCGGACACGGTGGGCCGGGTACTGGACGCCCTCCTCGACAACGCCGTGAAGTTCGTGCCCGGCGGCGGACGCGTCGAGGTGAGCGTCCGGCAGTCCGCCGCGGGGGACGCCGTCGTGCGCGTCGCCGACGACGGCCCCGGCGTGGCACCTGACCAACTTCCCTCGTTGTTGCGCCGGTTCACGCGTTCCCCGGAGCACCAGAACGTGCGGGGCAGCGGATTGGGGCTGGCCATCGCTGACGAGCTCGCCCGGACCAGCGGCGGCCGGCTGACGGCCGGCCCGAACGTGCCGCGCGGCCTGGCCGTCGAGCTCCGGCTGCCGCCCCCGTGAGCGGTCAGCCGTACACCGAACGGTAGTAGGCGACGGCGCCCGGGTGGAGCGGCACCTTGCCCGTCGAGATCGCGAACCGGGGCTCCAGCCGTACCCCGGCCGTGACCTCGCGCAGCAGGTCCCGCCACCGGTCGAACACCACGCGCAGCAGGGCCTCGACGGTGTCGCGCGGTACGTCGTCGCGGGCCAGGAGGTAGTTTCCGACCCCGATGGTGCCCACCGGCTCCGTGAGTCCGTACACCCCGGCCGGAAGGGTGACGGCGGTGTAGACGGGCCCGTAGCGTTCCCGGAGCGGCCCCACGTGGCCGTCCAACGGCAGGAAGCGGAGCGGTAGTTCGTGTGCCAGCCCGGTCAGGGCCGCTGTGGGTACGCCGCCGGACCAGAACAGCGCGTCGACCTCGCCGCCGCGCAGGGCGCGTACGGACTCGGCCAGGCCCAGGGGACGTTCGAGCGGTGCCGCGGCGGCCGCGTCCGGACCTGCGGCCCGCAGGATCCGGCCCGCCACCACCTGGGCCCCCGACCCGGCGGCGCCGGTCGCGACCGGCCGCCCCGCGAGGGCTCCGGCCTCGCGCACCTGGCCGTCCGCCGGTACGAGCAGGTGCGTGTAGTTCACGTAGACCCGGGCCAGCGCCGTCAGGCCGGTGACCGGCCGGGGGAACGACTCGCGGCCGAGGACGGCGTCCTCGGCCACGTCGGCCATCGCGAGGGCCAGATCGACGGTGCCCTCGTCCAGTTGCCGCAGGTTGTCCACGCTCGCCGCGGTGGTCACGGGGAGGATCGGCGGGCCGCCCCCGCGGTCGCCGTACGCCGCGACCGCCCGCGCCAGGGCCTGCCCGAACGCGTTGTACGGGCCGCCCTCGGGTCCGGTGGCGAACCGCAGCCGCCGCGCCGGGGCGGACGCCCCGGAGCATCCGGCCAGCGCCGCCGCGACCGCGCCGCACCCGGCGCCCATCACCCGTCGACGACTCACCCCCGCACTGCCCACGGCGTCAGCGTAGCCGGGCGGCCGTCCGGCGCCGGGCGGGAGGTGGTGCCGGTTCTCGATCGGCCACTCCAGCGGCACGCACCGGGCCCGGACCGTGACGGCCGTCACCGGGTACGCCTTCGTCCCGGCCCGCGCGCGAAGGGGTTCCGGTGGCCCGTCGCTCCTCCCCCGCCCCGCGGGAGACGGTCGGGAGGATGCGTCGTCGATGATGGAGATGATCATCCGGACCGAGGCCCCGACCGGCGGCCGCGGCCGGCCGCCCCGGGCACGTAAGGAACGCGCATGACGCGGATATCGCAAGACGTCACCCTGCCGCAGCCGTTCGGCGAACCCTTCGCACGCGACCCCCACGCCGTCTACGCGGCCCTGCGCGCCGCCGGACCGGTGCACCGGGTGGCGCTGCCCGACGGCTCCGCGGCGTGGCTGGTGGTCCGCGAGGCGGACGTCCGCGCGGGCCTGTCCGACCAGCGCCTCTCGGTGGACAAGAGGCACTCGGCCACGGGCTTCAGCGGTTTCTCCCTGCCGCCGGCGCTCGACGGCAACCTGCTGAACGTCGGACCCGAGGACCACCTGCGCCTGCGCCGGCTGGTGGCCCACGGTTTCACCCCCCGGCACGTGGACCGGCTGCGCGACACCGTCCGGGCCGCCGTCGACGAGCGGACCGCGCACCTCGCCGGGCTGCTCGACGGCGGCGGCGAGGCCGACCTGGTGGCGGAGTTCGCCCGCCCGCTGCCGCTGCGGGTCATCGGCGCCCTGCTCGACGTCCCGTCCGACGACCGGGAACGGTTCTCCGGCTGGATCTCCGCGATGCTCGCCCCGGGCTCCCGCGAGGAACTGGTCCGATCCATCGGCGAGGTCCACCGCTTCCTGGCCGACCTCGTCGCCGTGCGGCGCGCCCGCCCCGGCGACGACCTGCTTTCGGACCTCATCACGGCCCGCGACGAGGGGGACCGGCTCACCGAGGAGGAGCTCGTCTCGCTCGCCTTCCTGATCCTGGGGGCGGGCAGCGAGAACGTCCAGCACGTCATCAGCGCCGGCGTGCTCGCCCTCCTCGACCACCCCGAGCAGTCGGCCCGGCTGCGGGCCGAACCCGCGCGCATGGCGGACGCGGTCGAGGAACTCCTGCGGTACACGAGCCCCAACCAGACGGCGATCCGCCGGTTCCCCACGGAGCCGGTGGAGATCGGCGGCGTACGGATCCCGGCCGGGGACACCGTGCTGTTCGCCCTGGCCTCCGCCCATCGCGACCCGGACCGCTACCCCGACCCGGACCTCTTCGACATCGACCGCGCCGACAAGGCCCACCTCGCCCTCGGACAGGGCATGCACTACTGCCTGGGGGCTCCCCTGGCCCGGCTGCAGCTCACGCTGGCTCTGGGCGCGGTCCTGGACCGGTTCCCCGGCCTGCGGCCGGCCTGCCGGCCGGACCGGCTCCGCTGGCACAGCACCTTCAGGTTCCGCGCCCTGCGGGAGCTGCCGGTCACCGGGCTCCGGTAGGGCCCGGCACCGAAACCGCCCCGGAGCAGGTGCTCCGGGGCGGCTGGGTGTGCCTGCGACCGAGGTCAGGCGACGGTGATGTTCTCCGCCTGCGGGCCCTTCTGGCCCTGCGTGACGTCGAAGGTCACGGCCTGGCCTTCCTGGAGCTCGCGGTAGCCGGTGGAGTTGATGTTGGAGTAGTGCGCGAAGACGTCCGGACCGCCGCCGTCCTGCGCGATGAAACCGAAGCCCTTTTCGGAGTTGAACCACTTCACGATGCCGCTGGCCATGGCCGTGCCTCTCAGTCGATGTCGGATCCGCACCGCGCGGACCCGGAGGTGATCGCCCTGGTCCTGCACTGCACAGCAAAGCGCCCACGCCTGGGCGCGGGCAGGTACTGCGAACCACGACAGCTGCCGCAGACGCTACACGTCGGAACCGGCGCCCACCAGAGAGCAACGATCACTGTCACGAAATCGGGGTGCCGACCCGGGGCGAGGTACCCGAGATGGACCATCTCATCACGGGACGCCCACCGTTGGGGACGTTCTCATCACCTCATCACTTCTGCACCATTTCACATGAAGCACGGCGTACGGGAGGCTATGAGGTCTGCGCGGGGTTGGCGCTGCGGAACGAGCGGCGGTAGGTGTCCGGCGGGACTCCGACGGTGCGTTTGAACTGGCGGCGGAGCGTGGTCGCGGTGCCCATCCCGGTGGCGAGGGCGACCGACTCGACGCTCATTGCGGTGGCCTCCAGCAACTCCTGCGCACGCCGTACCCGTTGAGTCAGCAGCCACTGCAGGGGCGTCTGCCCGGTCACCGACCGGAACTGCCGGCCGAGGTGGCGCGGGCTCGTGTTCGCCTTGCGGGCCATGTCGGCCACGGTCAGCGGCCGGTCCAGCCGCTCCAGGACCCAGGCGAGCAGGCCCGCCAGCACGTGGTCTCCCTTCACCGGCACCGGCGAGGCCACGAACTGGGCCTGCCCGCCGGGCCGGTGGGGCGGCATGACGAGGCGCCGGGCCACGGAGTTGGCGATGAGCGCGCCGTGGTCGAGGTGGACCAGGTGCAGGCAGAGGTCGACGGCGGCAGCCTTCCCCGCCGCGGTGAGGACACTGCCGTTGTCCGTGTACAGCACGTCCGGGTCGACCACGGCACGGGGATGACGTGCGCTCAGCTCCGCGGCGTGCGCCCAGTGGGTCGTGGCCCGGCGGCCGTCCAGCAGCCCGGCGGCGCCGAGCAGGAAAGCCCCCGTGCACAGGGAGGCCACCCGGGCACCCGCCTGATGGGCCGCGCGTACGGCCTCGACCAGATCCGGCGACGGCGGTACGTCGATGTCGGCGCACGCGGGCACGATCACGGTGTCGGCGGCGGCCAGGCGCTCCAGCCCGTGGTCCGGCTCGACCCGGAAGGGCCCGACCCGTACCGGCCCCGGCCCGCAGAGCAGTACGTCGTACCAGCCGTCCGTGGCCTCGCGCGGGGGATTCCCGAAGATCTCGTAGGCCACCCCCAGTTCGAAGTGGAGCAGGTCACCAGCGGCCAGCAGCGCGACAGTGGGCATGTCCGAAAGTGTACGGGTGGTGTCGTTCCGGACCATCACACCCCGGCCACCCCCGCGACGAGACTTACCGCATCGGCACAGCGAGAGCAGGGGGAACCATGAGTACAGCGGCGGCAGTGGTGGTGTACGGGGCGACCGGGCACACGGGGCGTTTCGTCGTGGCCGAACTCCTGAGGCGCGGCGTCGCCACCGTGGTCTCGGGGCGGAACGCGGCGCGCCTGGAGGAGCTGGCCGCCGAGTGGGACGGGGTGGTGGTGCGGCCGGCCACCGTGGACGACTCGGATTCCCTGGACCGTGCTCTGGCGGGTGCGGCGGCGGTCGTCAACTGCGCCGGACCGTTCGCGGTGACGGCCGGCCCGGTGGTGGAGGCGGCGCTGCGCGCGGGGATCCCGTACGTGGACGTGGCGGCGGAGATCGAGGCGAACGCCGCCACGTTCGCCGAGCACGCCGAGGCCGCCCGGAAGGCCGGGGTGGCGGTGGTGCCGGCGATGGCGTTCTACGGCGGCCTGGGCGACCTCCTGGTGACCGCGGCCCTGGGTGACCGGACGGCGGCGGACGAGGTGCACGTGGCGTACGGGTTGAGCAGCTGGCATCCCACGGAGGGCACGCGGGCGGCCGGCGCGGTGTCCCACGAGCGCCGCGCGGGCCGTCGGGTGCGCTTTGCGGACGGCGCGCTGCGGTACCACGACGACGAGCCGCGGGTGGTGGACTGGGACTTCCCGGGGCCGCTCGGACGGCGGTCGGTGATCGCGGAGTTCACGATGGCCGATGTCGTCACCGTGCCGAGCCACCTTCAAGTGCCGGACGTGCGCACGTACATGAGCGTCGAGGCGGCCGGGGACCTGGCCGCACCGGACACGCCCGCTCCCGAGGCGGTGGACGCGCTGGGGCGCTCGGACCAGCTCTTCGCCGTCGACGTGCTGGTCCGTGCGGATGGCGTCGAGCGGCGGGCCACGGCCCGAGGGCAGGACATCTACGCGGTCACCGCCCCGTTGGCGGTGGAGGCCGTCCAGCGCCTCCTGACCGGCCGGACGCGGACCACGGGCGTGGCCTCGGCGGGCGCCGTGTTCGACGCGGCCGACTTCCTGCGGGCGCTGGCCCCGTACGTGTCGGTCGACCTCCCGTACTGACCGGCCGCGGCCGCCCGGCGCCGGACCCGTCGGGAAAGCGTCCCCGTCTCCCCGCCGGCCCGGCGGGAGGCGACGGACGGGCACGGGACCGCGGTCACCTTCCGGGCGGACGCCGACCTCTTCGGGACGTCCGACCACGCGTTCGCCACCCTGGCGGACCGGCTTCGCGAACCGGCCTGCCCCACCGGGGCCCGACGGCCTCCCCGACGGACGGGCGTCCGGGCCGCACCGGCCCCGGCCAGGTCCGGTACCCGTAGGAGCGCGGCCCCCGCCGGGGCTTCCTAGCGCGGATCGATCGGGGTCAGGCCCCTGAGCCGTTCCTCGATCGCCCCGGCCGCGGCCAGGCACAGGTCCTCGCGGAACGCGCGCCCCACGATCTGGACTCCGCACGGCAGCCCGTCCGTCACCCCGGTCGGGACGGCCACGGCCGGCACGCCGACGAAACTGGTCACCGTACACAGGCGCATGGCCGTCGCCACCCGGTCCCGGCCGGCCCGGTCACGGGATTCCAGGCCCGGCTCGACCGGCGGCTCGGTGAACACCGGTCCCAGCAACAGGGGGTGTTCGTCGAGGAATTCGGCCCACGCGCGGCGGATGCCCAACCAGGTGCCCATCAGCTTCACCAGCTCGTCCGCGGTCGCGGGCGGGGTCCGTTCCATCGCCATGGCGATGAAGCGGTCCCCGCCCTCGCCCAGCAGCCCGCGCACCACCGGCCAGGCCGGGGCGAACTCGGTGACGGTGATCCGCCCGTACGCGTCGAGGGCCTCGTCCAGCCTGGGGACGTCCGGCACCTCCCGTACGTCGTATCCGGCGTCCCGCAGGGCGGCGGCCGCGCTCTCGACGGCGGCGCGGACCGTGGGGTGCACACCGTGTCCACCCGGGTCGGCGACGACCGCGACCTTCACGGGGCCGGGAAGCGGCTCCCCGTAGAGGGGCACGGGGACCGCCTGCGGGTCGCGCGGATCGGGGCCGGCCAGCACCTCGTAGGCCAGCCGCAGGTCGGCGACGCTGCGGGCCAGCGGGCCGTCGGTGACCAGGAACTGGGACGCGGGGCCGGGGTCGTCCGGGCCGAGGACGCGCCGGTCGGCCGGGATGCGCCCGGTGGTCGGCTTCAGCGCGGCCACCCCGCAGAACTGGGCGGGGATGCGGAGCGATCCGCCGGAGTCGTTGCCGAGCCCGAGGGCCGCCATACCGGTGGCGACGGCGACCCCGTCGCCCCCGCTGCTGCCGCCGGGGGTCCGGGCGGGGTCCCAGGGGTTGACCGTGTCCCCGAACAGTTCGCTGCGCGTGTGCATCCCGGCGAGGATCAGGGTCGGGATGTTGGTGTGCCCGATGGGGACGGCGCCGGCCGCACGCAGCCGCGCCACGGGGATCGCGTCGGCCGGGGCGACGAGGTCGCGGAAACGCTCGACGCCGAAGGTGGTCGGTACGCCTTCGACCGGCGTGCTCTCCTTCACGGTGAACGGCACGCCCGCGAGCGGCCCGAGCGCCTCGCCCGCGGCCCGGCGACGGTCCGTCCGCTCGGCGGCCTCCCGGGCGCGGTCCGCGAGGGTTCGGGTCACGGCGTTGACCCTCGGGTTGGCCTCGGCGATGCGTTCCAGATGGCCGTCGACCAGTTCGAGGGCCGAGACCTCCCCGTCGCGCACCGCCTTCGCCTGCTCGCCGGCCGACATCCTCCACAGGGCGTCCCGCATGGCACGCCTCCTTTCCCGTTGGCCTTCGCGTTCACGTGGGCACGCACGTTCCGATGCGTGCGTATCGGAACCTTAACCCGCGAACCGATGCGATCGCATCGGATAAAGTCCGGAGTGGAAGAGGACCCCTCCCCGGAARGGCGGCGGACATGCCCAGACAGGTGGACCACGCGGACCGGCGCCGCATCGTCGCCGAGGCCGTCTGTGAACTCGCCGACGAGCACGGGCTGGAGGGCGTGACCCTGCGCGACGTCGCGGCCCGCGCACAGGTGTCGATGGGCGCCGTGCAGCGGTGCTTCCGCACCAAGGAGGAGATGCTCGTGTTCGCACTCGGGCACATCGGCGAGCGGATCGGACGCCGCGTGCGGGCCCGCCTCGTCAGGAGCCCGGCCCAGTCGGCCGCCACCGCGCTGGGGCACGCGGCCACGGAGGTCGCCCTGCTGCGGGAGGAACACCGCGCCGAGGCCCGGGTCTGGCTCGCCTTCGTCGCCCAGGCCGCGGTCAGCGAGGCCCTGGCCGGCACCCTGAAGGCGAGCTACGCCGCGCTGGAGGAATCCTTCGCCGGTCTCGTCGCGGAGGCCGTCGAGGGCTCCGCCCGCGCCGTTCCCGTGGACCCGCGGCGCGAGGCCCGCACCCTCCTCGCCCTGGCGGACGGGCTCACCGCCCACGTCCTGATCGGCCACCTCACCCCCCGGGCGGCCCAGGACGTCCTCGACGCCCATCTCACGGCCCTCTTCACGGGCTGAGCCGCCGCGCGGCGGGTCCGGCGGGTCCGGCGGGTCCGGCGGGTCCGGCGGGTCCGGCGGGTCCGGCGGGTCCGGCGGGTCCGGCGGGTCCGGCGGGTCCGGCGGGTCCGGCGGGTCCGGCGGGCTACCGTGCGGGGCGCGGCGCCTCCCCGCACGCTCCGGAGGCGAACGCGAGGATGTCGGGGACGGCTTCGCGCAGGGTCGGGTAGTGGCGGTGCACACCCTCTACCGCGGCCGGGGTGTTGACGCCCCACACCGTCATCCCGGCGCGCAGGCCCGCCAGCACTCCCGACGGGGCGTCCTCGACGACCAGGCAGTCCCGCGGGTCGGCGCCCAGCCGGGCGGCGGCACTGAGGTAGGGGGCCGGTGAGGGTTTGCCCTCCTCCACGGCGGCCGCGTCCACGATCAGGGCCGGGACGGGCAGGCCGGTCCGGGCGAAGCGACCGCGTACCCGGTGCTCGTAGTTCGAGGTCACCAACGCCCAGGAAGCGGACGGCAGGCGGGACAGCAGCTCCGCCGCGCCGTCGAAGGCCGCGTAGACGCCCGACCGGACGTCCTCGTCCTCCAGTTCGTGCAGGGCCGCCAGGCACTCCCGCAGATCGCGGTCCGGAGCGACCTGCGCGAAGGTCTCCACGGGCCGTGTCCGCAGGGCGACCCGGTGGACCTCGTCGGGGTCCAGTCCGTGGCGCTCCGCCCACGTCCCCCAGACGCGGCGCTGGTTGTCCAGGGCGTCGATCAGTGTGCCGTCGACATCGAACAGGACGTGGGTCCGGCGGCCGGCGCGCCGTTCGCTTTCGCTGGTCATGGGCCGATCATGCCATCGTGCGTCCGGGGCGTCGGCGGGCCGGGCGCCGGGTCAGACGTCGCGCAGGAAGGTGGACAGCGGGACGGCCGTGGTGTCCCGTGAGGGGCGCGAGAGGTGGAAGGCGGTGTGGAACCAGCCGGCGTCCTCCTTGCCGCGGGGGTCTTCGCCGAGGGCGGTCACCGCGTCGACGGCGTGCCGCTGCTCGGCGGCGCTCGTGAACAGGCGTTGCGGGTAGGTGGGTTCCGCCACCTTCTCGGTGATCAGCCCGAAGGGTGCCAGCCCGTCGGCGATGGTCCGGTACGAGCCGGTGCGCAGGACGAACGCGGCGACCCACACCTCCTCCCGCGCGGCACCGAGGAGCGGCCGGAAGGTGCGGGGGGACAGGAAGCTCGCACCGCCGGTGACGGTGATCAGCCCCACCGGGCGTACGGCGGCCAGGAGGCGGGCGCCGGGCGGCTCCGTTTCCAGGTTCACGGCGAAACCCTCGTCCAGGAGGCCGACGGAGCACGCGTAGGCGATGGCACCGGCGGCCGCGTCGAGCCCGATCACCGGCACGGCGTCGGGGCGGCGCCGGGCCGCGTAGAAGGCCCGGTCCCGTTCGATCAGTTCCGCGGTGGTGAGCGCGGCCGCCCGCGGCGACGTGTAGTGGGCGTAGAGGTCGTCCAGGGTCAGGTCGTGGTTGAGGAGGGCCGCGTTGATCCCGTAGGAGCAGCAGACGTCCAGGACGGCGAGGGGCCCGGAGGCCGCGGCCCGTCGGCGTGCGGCCGTCAGGCGGCGGAAGACGTCCTGCGCGTGGTGCGGGGTCCGGTACTGCCAGCGGCCGAGGCCGCGGAAGAAGTCCCTCGGGTCCGGCCGGTCGTAGATCTCGTCGAACGACGTCATCGCGGGCCCGTCCGGTGCCGCCGCCCGGTCCGTCTCCCGGTCCGTCTCCCGGCCTCCGCCTCCGCCTCCGTCGTGCCGCATGCCGTTCCCGCTGGTGTTCGCCGGCCGTGTCATCGTGCACCGTCCTCCCCCGCCGCCGTGTCGCGTCAAGCAATAGCCGTCGGCGTCCGAGGACGGAAGGGGTACCGGCGGGACCCGGCCACCGTCCCGCTCCCCCGGCGGGCCGCCCCGGCACGTGTGGGGTCCGGGGGCCCCGGTAGGCTCCCCGCGTGGGGACGCGGGGGCACCGCGCTGACCGGCCCCGGCCGCACCGCACGTACGGAACAGAAGATGACCGAAACGCCCGAGCACGCGACGCAGTCCCCGGCGGACGGACGGGGACCGGCCCCGACCGTCCGCGTGTTCATCGCCCTCGCCCCGCCCGACGACGCGAAGGAAGAGCTGGAGCGGGAACTGGGTCCGGCCTACCACGCCCACCCGCGCATGAGGTGGAACCGGATCGAGGACTGGCACATCACGCTGGCGTTCCTCGGAGAGCTCCCGGTGGCGGCCGTTCCGCCGCTGCGGCCGGCGCTCGCCGCGCTGGCGGCCGCCCGACGGCCGTTGCGGCTGGCCCTGCGCGGCAGCGGTCACTTCGACGAGCGGGTGCTGTGGACCGGGATCGACGGGGAGCTCGAAGGACTGCACCGGCTCGCCACCGACGTGCGGGCCCTGGTCCGGGAGTGCGGGATCGCCTTCCAGGAACGGCCGCTGCGCCCCCATCTGACGCTCGCCCGGTCGCGGCGGGGCGCGCACTCCTGCGCCGTGGAGGCCGCCGCCGGGCTGACCGGTTTCACCGGCCGCCCGTGGCCGGCCGAACGCCTGCACCTGGTCGGCAGCAACATCGGGCGCGGTCCGGGACCGATCCACTACCGGGACATCGAGTCCTGGAGCTTCGACGGGGAGGACTGAACCGGCCCGCCCGGGACCGTGCTTCCGGGCGGGCGGGGGCGGTGCCCGGCGTCAGCCCCGGCCGGGCGCCGGAGCGGCGTGGGCCGAGGCGATGAGGCCCTCGGCGAGGTTCTCCTTGCGCATCCGCTGGTCCACGTAGAGCAGGGACAGGACCAGCTGGGGGTAGCCGAACTGGAACACCCCGCTGATCGCCACGCCGAGCAGCACGAAGAGCGCGTACACGACGATGCCGACGATCAGCGTGGTGAAGTCCGAGGCCTCGTCGCCCGCCGTCAACATGGCCGGGAACAGCGCGAACATACCGATCAGGGTGAACGGCAGCTGGATGATGTACCCGACGACCATCGCCAGGAGGTACGCGAGCAGCGAGATGCCGAACACGCGCCACCAGCCGCCGCTGACGAGGCGGGCGGAGCGGCGCAGCGCCGCGACGGGGCCGAGCCCCTCGCACACGGCCACGGCGGGCGCGAGGCTGAACCGGATGGTGAGCCAGACCGACACGGGCGTCCAGAGCAGCGCGCCCAGGAACAACAGGAACACGGCGGGCGGTGGGCCTGAGCCGTCCGCGCCCATGATGATCAGGGGGAAGCAGACCGCGTAGAGGACGATGATCGGCCCGCCCGCGATCAGCCCGATGAGCAGGACGACGCCGAGTACGGACGGCAGCCGGGACCAGCACCGCCGCCACATCGCGCGGAAGGTCGCGGGGCGGCCGAGCACCGCCTCCTGGATCAGCGCGGGACACAGGGCGGCGATCATCCCCATGCCCAGCGTCATGGTGACCAGCATGAGCACCACGGCCGGTACGAAGTACACCAGCAGGGCCATCACGTCGGCGCCCGCGGGCCGCTCGTCCGGTCCGAGGTCGAAGACGGCGTCGAACCGGGTGCCCGCGCCGAGGACGGCGAGCCCGATCGCGGCGGCCACCAGCAGGATCCCGATGCCCTGTACGCCGAGGATGACCCCGGTCAGGGGCTTCCAGTAGCGGCGGAAGGCGGAGAAGCCTCCGCCGAGCAAGTCGCCCATCCCGAGCGGCCGCAGGGGTATGACGCCCGGTTGCGGCGGAGGCGGGGGCGGCATCCAGCCGCCTCCCCACTGCGGTGCGGGCTGTCCCGGGTGGTGGTGTTCCCACCCCGTGTTGTGCGACATCACTGTCCCCCTCGAATGAAGGGATACGTTAACCCGCGGTTCCGCGCCGGGGCACGGCGGCCCCGGACCGGCGGACCGGCGGCCCGGAGCAGCCGGTTCACCCGGGCCGGCGTCAGGAGCAGCCGGGTACCGTGCCGGCGCAGTTCGCCGGCGCGTTGCCGGTGATGTCGCTCTCCGTGAGGACCACTTCGGCCCCGGCCGAGTTGTGCGTGCCGCCGCCGGTGCGGGCGGCGCGGTTCTCCGAGACGTTCGTGTGGTCGAGCGTCAGGCGGGTGGACACGGAGCCCTCTTCCTGGACGTTGCGGATGCCTCCGCCGTCCCGGCCGGCCTGGTTCCCCTCGACCTCGCTCTCCTCCAGCATCGCGGCGCCTTCGTTGCCGAGGGCGCCGCCGTCCCGGCCCGCCTTGTTGTCGACGAAGGCCGTCCCGTGGACTTCCAGCGTCGCGATCGCGCCGTTGTCCACGGCTCCGCCGTCGAGGCCCGCACGGTTCTCCAGGAACCTGCTGTCCTCGATCCGGGCGGAGCCCTGGTTGCCGATGGCGCCGCCGGCGTCGCGGGCCTCGTTCTGCTTGAAGTGACTGGACTCGACGATCAGCGTGCCGCGGTTCCGGACGCCGCCGCCGTCCCCGTCGGCCGTGTTGCCCGCGACGATGCTCTTCCTGAGCGTGAGCAGGCCGGTCCCGCCGTTGTCGAGGCCGCCGCCGTGGCCGGATCCGGGCGATGCGGAAGTGGCGGTGGAGGTGGAGGTGGCCACGTTGGTGAGCACCTCGCTGTGGACGAGCGTCACCTCGCCGCCCTCGTTGGAGATGCCTCCGCCGTCCCCGCCGGCCCGGTTGCCGACGACCTTGCTGTTCTCCACCCACAGCGTTCCCTCGTTGGCGATGCCGCCGCCGTCGCCGTCGGCGTGGCCCCCGGTCACGGTGACGCCCTTCAGGGTGAGCCGGCCGCGCTCGTTCACCGCGAGGATCCGGAAGCGGGGGACTCCCCCGCGTACGGAGCGGATCAGGGTCGTGTGCTCGCCGATGAGGGAGATCTTGCCCGTGACGGCCGGCAGGGCGGTACCCGAGTTCCCGTAGCCGTCCTCGAAGCGGTAGGCGCAGTTCTCCGCCAGGGTGATCGTGGCGCCTTCGGGCCGGGCGTTCGCCCGGTTGACCGCGGTGACGAGTCCCGCGGAGTCACCGCATGCCACGCCGATGCCCAGCGGGGCCGGCGCCGCCGCGGCGGGGGCCGTCGCGGCGCACAGGCCGACGCCCGCCACCACGGCGGATCCGGCGAGCAGGAGTCGGTTCTTCATGTGCGGTTCCCTCATCCTCGGTTCCAGGACCGGCTGCCGGGCAGCCACCGTCACGACGCACCAGAAGTACCGGTCGAGCACGGGGGCTTCCGGCACCCCGGTTCGGACATCCCGAAAGTTCATGCGGACAGCGGTCGCCCTTTCGGCGAACGGACGTCCGCGGGGGCCCGATCCGGATCCGCCGGTGCAGCGGTATGCCCAAGGCCGCGTCCGACTGCGTACCCTCCCGGTGGGCGCGGGCGCAGCGGCGCTCCGCCCCTCCATCTCTTCTCCCACCACGGGGGCCGACTTGATCACACATCTGCTCCGCCGCGCACGCGGGGCACTCGCCGTCACCGTCGTCGCCGGAGCCCTGCTCACGGTGTCCGTACCGGCCCACGCCGCCGCTTCGCCGCCCCTGACCGCCGCAGGCGCCTTCCTCCTCGACGCGTCCTCCGGGGCCACGCTCACCTCCAAGGCCCCCGACACCAGGCGCCAGATGGCGAGCACCACGAAGATCATGACGGCGGCGGTGGTGACCACCCTGCCCGGCCTGAACCTCGACCGGAGGGTCACCGTCAAGCAGGAGTACCTCGATTACGTCTACCGGGAAGGAGCGAGTTCGGCCCAGCTCAGGGCGGGCGCGACCCCGACGGTCCGTCAGCTCCTGTACGCCATGATGCTGCCCTCGGGCTGCGACGCGGCGTACGCGCTCGCGGACACGTTCGGCTCGGGCTCCACCATCGCCGCCCGCAAGGCGGACTTCATCGCGAAGATGAACGCCAAGGCGAAGTCGCTGGGCATGACCAACACCCTCTACGACACCTTCGACGGCATCTCACCGACCGGGAACAACCGCACCACCCCGCGCGACCTCGCCAAGCTCACCCGGTACGCGATGACCAACACCCTGTTCCAGACCCTGGTGAAGACCACGTCGTACAGCAGCGGCGGCACCTCCACCCTCGGCACCTGGAGCAACACCAACCTCCTGGTGCAACCGCGCCCCACCGGATACGGCTACCCGGGCGCGATCGGCGTCAAGACCGGCACCGGCACGGCGGCGGGCAAGTGCCTCGTCTTCTCGGTGAACCGCAACGGCAAGACGATCATCGGCGTCCTGCTGAACGACGAGGAACGCTACGCCGACTCCATGGCCCTGTCCGACTGGGCCCTCGGCCCGGCCGCCGGTTCCAAGGCCGCGCTCCAGCGCAGCAGCGCGGAGCCGGTCCCGGACGTCCGCGACTGACCGGGACGGCGCGGAGCGGGTGCCGCTCCGCTCCGCGCCCGCCCCGCGCATCGGCGCCCGCCCCCTCCGTCACGGGAGGGGGCGGGCGCCGGCGCGTGGGTGGTCAGGAGACGCGCTTCAACGTCCACGCGTTGTTGTTGAAGCCGCCGTTCGCGGCGTAGACGCAGCTGCCGCTGTAGTACGAGGCGGTCTGGATCCAGCCGACGGGCTGGTAGGTGGAGGCGCAGGCCTGGACCACCGTGCCGACGGGGAGGCCGGTCAGCTGCTTGATCTGCTTGATGTTCGGGTTGAAGCTCTGCGTGCCGCAGCTCGCGCTGTACCCCCAGCTCACGTCGACGTAGCCGGTGGGCGTGACCACGCTCGCGCAGGAGGTCGTGACGTCCCCGGGGGCCGCCTCGGCGGGGGCCGCGGTCAGGGCGAACATCGCTGCGGCGCCGGCCAGGGCCATGCCGGTGGTGCGGAGGCGGGTCATGGGTCGTGACTCCTTCGGGTGATGGACGGCCGGTCAGGCCAGGAGCAATTACTACGGCCCGAACATCCGTTCTCGACAGCAGGTTTCCGGCCCAAACCGCACCACACCGATCCAGCCGCGGAACACACTGCCGCCCCCGCACGAATACGGATGACCCATCAGACAACGGCTTGAACCCACCTGCCGGAAACCGCTGGAACTTAGGTTAGCCTGCCCTTTGTGAATCTTATACACCTGGCTGCCTCGACCGGCTACACCACGCCTCCCCTGTGGCGCGTCCTCACCAAGAGCGGCTACTTCGCCGGCCTCTGCGCAACCATCGGCGCGACGGCGACGTACGCCGCGTCGGTGCGCCCCGCCCTGCGGGGGACCGATGTCCCGCACGAGGACGCCGAGGTGACCAGAGACAGAACCGCCGGCTACCTGGCCTGGGCCGGAGTCGTCCTGCTCGTCGCGGGCTACTTCCAGCTCGCCGCCCGGGTGGCCCGCTCCGGCAAGGGCATGCCGTTCGGTGACGCCCTCGCGCCGGGCAGGATCGCGGACTTCCTCACGGCGCCCGCCGGGAAGGGGGCGTGGATCGCCCAGGGCACGCTCTACCTCGTCCAGAACCTCGCGCTGCTCCTCGCCGCGGCCGCCCTGATCGCCCTGTTCCTCCCCAGGGCACGCCGGCACACGGACGCCCTGGTCCTCACCGCGCTGCCCCTGACGCTCGCGATCACCCTCATCGCGGCGGTCCCGGCCATCGAGCCGAAGGACGCGGACAAGGTCCTGGACCTCGTCTTCGGTCAGGCCCACATCATCAGCGGCGTGGTGTGGACCGGCGGCCTCGCGCTCCTCGCGGCGCTCTCCGCCTCCCGCGGCCGGCTGGGCGAGAACGCCGGCGCGCTCTGGGCCGACATCTGGCGGCGCTTCTCCCTCGTCGCCCTGATCTGCGTCGGCGCCGTGTTCACCTCCGGGCTGTGGATGGGCTGGAAGCACGTCGGGGCCGTCAGCCAGCTGTGGACGACGACCTACGGGCTCTTCCTCCTCGTCAAGGTCCTCCTGGTCCTCGGCATGGTCACGGCCGGCGGCGTCAACCAGTTCTGGCTCATGCCCCGCATCGTCAAGGCCCGCCGCGACGACGACCGGACCTCGCTCACGCACCTGACGCTGCGGCACTTCCCGAAGGTGGTCTGGGGCGAGGTCGCCCTGGGGACGGCCGTCCTCGCCGTCGTCCCCTTCCTCGGCGGCTCGGCCCGCACCGAGGCGGGCAGCGCGGCCGCCGTGTGGAGCGGCAGCGTCTTCGCCCTGGGCGCCGTCCTGGTGCTCACGCTCGTGGCCTCGCTCTCCATGACGGTCCGGGCCTCGGACGCCCTCGCCCGCCGCACGGCCGCGCCCACGGCGATGCCCACGCCCACGGGCTGACGCACGGGCCGACGCCGCCGCCCGTTGTCCCGCTGCCGCGCCGGGCGGCCGGCGTCAGCG
>NZ_JBFRER010000053.1:0-45925 GCF_052114405.1 Streptomyces sp. M-16
CCGCTGGCGGAGGCCGAGCTGGCGGCGGTCGCGGCGCTGCGCGGGTGAGCGGTGCCGCGGGGGGCGCGTCCCCCGCGGGTGGGCCGCGTCCGTGCGGGTGAGGGGCGTCCGGGTCAGACCGGCGGGACGAGCGTGAACCAGTGCGGGAGCAGGGCGGGATCCCCGGTGACGCGCGGTTCCCGGGCGGGCCTGCGCTGCCAGAGGTGGAGCAGCAGGTCCGAGGCGGTGGCGGCGAGCTCGACGTGCGCGGGGCCGTCGTCGCCGGGCTCCAGGCGGACCTCGTCACCCCGGAACTCCACCGTCCAGGTCTCGGGGCCGTCGGTGCGGCGGAAGCGGTAGCGCTCCCCGTCCCCGGCGGGGGCCGGCTTCCAGCCGCGCCGGGCGGGGGCCATCACCTCGAAGGTCTGGCTCACGGCGTCGGCCGCCAGGTCCGGATCGAAGGGGGCCGGTTCCCCGGTGACGTCCTCGGCGTCCCAGCGGTGGACGGCCTGTTCGATGGTCTGCATCCGCAGCCAGAAGCCACTGGTCCGCTCCGCCGACCAGCTCCACACGGGGACGTCGGGGCCGAGCCCGCCCAGTACCTCCGCCAGGCCGCGGGCGGCCTCCGCCGACCAGTCGAACAGTTCCCCGGGCACGGGGCCCAGGGTCGGGGTCCGGTCGGGCAGCGGCCAGGCGGCGCGGACCGCCGGGTCGGCGGGGAGTTCGTAGAGGGACGGGTCGGTGGGATCGGGTGGCGTGGTGAGCCGCTCGCGCAGGATGTGGGTGAGGAACCGCTGGACGCTGCCGAGGTGTCCGGCGAGGTCGGCGACCGACCAGCCGGGGCAGGCCGGGACCAGGGGCGGCCGACCGCCCGCGCCGGCCGCGCGCCGCAACGCCCGGTCGAAGGCGGCCGCTTCGGCCAGGAAGATTCCGATACTGGTGGAGTGATCCATACGGGCCACTGTGCCCGGCGGCGGGTCCCGCGGGCCCGGCTTGCGCCACGGGTGAACGCCCCGGACTCAGTGTCCGCCACGGGCGAACGCCGCGAGTGCGTCGGGCAGGCCGTTCAGGTCGGTGCCGAGCTTGCGGCAGATTGCGGACAGTTCGGGGCCCGGCGTCGGCCCGCCGCGGACGGCGTCCTCGGCGGCGCGCAGTTCCTCCGGGGTCGGCTCGTCCTCCCAGGAGGAACCGCAGGGCAGGGCGCCTCCGAGGGCGAGCAGCCGTTCGGCGGTGCTCGCCGCGAGTGCGTCGGCGCCGCAATCGCGGCTGGTGATCAGCGCCCGGGTGAGCAGTTCCCGGTCCCCGCGCTCGGCGCCCAGGGCTGCCAGGGCGCGGGCGAGTTCGTATCCGGCGGGCGAGCACGACAGCAGGGCGACGGCCTCCTCCAGGAGGGCCGCCCGCTCCCCCGGGGCGTCCGCCACCTCGGCGCGGACGCGCAGGGCCTGGCCGATGGCGGAGGGGGCGCCGAAGGCACGGGCACGGCCGAGGGCCTCGGTGGCGAGGGCGCGGGCCGCGGCGGGGTCCTCGGCGGCCACGGCGCGGGCCAGGTGGAGCTGCCAGGGGCACCAGGCCGGGTTCTGGATGCCGCGCGGGGTCAGCCGGCGGCCGACCGCTTCGAGTGCGGCGACCGCCGCCTTCGTCTCGCCCCGGGCCAGCAGCAGTTCGGCGTGCACGGTCTGCGAGTCGGGGAAGACGACGGCGGCGGGGAAGGGCTCGCCGTAGCCGTGCTCGCGCGCGAGCGCCCAGGCCTCGTCCACCCTGCCCCGGGCCACCAGGGTGGTGAGGAGGATGGCGATGGCGTACCAGTGCACCGGCGTACGGCGGCCCACGCGTTCGGCGAGGCGCAGGCCGGCGCGGGCCAGTTCCTCGGCCGCGGCGAGCTGCCCGCGCCGGTAGCGGATGTAGGCGCGCAGCCCGTACGCGAAGGACAGGTGGGCCCCGCGCCAGCCCTGCCGTTCGAACTCGGCGGTGCCGGCGGCGAAGAGCTCCTCGGCGCGGCCCGGCCGGTCGGCGTACATGTGGACCATCGCGGTCAGTACCGGGACCTCGAAGCCGCGGTCGGCGTAGGCCCAGCTGAAGGGTTCCCCGAGGACCCGGCGCGCGTGGTGCAGGACCGTCTCGACGCTCTCGCCGCGCAGGCAGGCGTCCCAGGCGCGCAGGCCGATGACGTACCGCTCGGTGAGGTCGCGGCCGCCGAGGCGGTCGGCCAGTTTGGCGAGCCGGCGCGAGCGGGCCGGGGAGTCGGCTTCGGCGGCGTCGAAGGCGTCCCACATGAACTGCTCGGACTGCAGGCGCAGCCGGGCGCGGGCGTCCGGGGTGTGGGGGATCTCGCGGGCGAGGAGTTCGGAGGCCTCGGAGAGGTGGTCGCTGTGGGCGAGGACCTGGGCGAGCCGGATCACGATGCCCTGGCGCAGGGCCGGGTCGTCGAAGGGTTCGGCGAGGGCGGCCCGCAGGTGGTTGACGGTGTTGGCGGGTTCGGTGAGCAGGGAGGCGCAGCCGAGTTCGTAGAGCACGGCTGCGCGTTCGTCGAAGTCCGGGGGTTCCTGGAGGGCGCGGTCGAGCTGGCGGCGGGCGGCCTCGGGGGCGCCGGCGCGCAGGTTCTCGGCGGCGGCCTCGCGCAGGGTGCGCACGACCCAGGGGTCGTTCTCGGGCTGGGTCTCCAGGAGGTGGCGGGCGGCGGCGGCGGGTCCGAGTCCGGCGTCGACGACTGCGGCCGCGGCCTTGCCGTGGAGGGCGACGCGCAGGGCGTCGGGGATGCCCCGGTAGATGCCGGTGGCGAGCAGCGGGTGGACGAACTCCAGTGGGGGGTCGCCCTCGGGGTCGCCGTCCTCGGCGGGCGCGGACAGGATGCGGGCGTCGCGCAGCCGGGCGGTGGCGTCGGCGGCCTCCTCGGCTCCGAGGCCGGCGACGCGTGCGGCGATCCGCTGCGGGATGGCGGTGCCGAGGACGGCGCAGGCCCAGGCGAAGCGGACGGTGGAGGGCCCGAGGCCGTGCAGGCGGGCGATGAGTCCGCTGCCGCGCTGGGCGGCGGCGAGGTCGCGCAGCAGGGGGGCGCTGGCCGAGGTGGGTTCGAGGCCCTTGGCCCGGACCCTGGCGGTGAGTTCCACGGCCTCGAAGGGGTTTCCGGTGGTGACGGCCCAGGCCTCGCGGCAGAAGGCCTCCTCGGCGTGTTCCCCGACCGTCTCGCGGACCAGGGTGGAGACGGCGGCCGTGCTGAGCGGGGCGAGGCTCAGCGGGCGGCGGCCTGCCCGGCCGGCCAGGCCGCGGAAGGCCTCGGCGTGGGCGGGCAGTTCGTCGGGACGGTAGGCGACGACGAGGAGCAGCGCGAGGTGTTCGGCGCGCGGGGCGAAGGCGGCGAGCCAGCCGAGGGACTCGGGGTCGCCCCAGTGGGCGTCGTCGAGGACGAGTACGACGGGGGCGCGCCGGACGGCGAGCCGGGTGAGCACCCAGTCGAGCCCGTCGCGCAGGCCCTGGGGGTCGGGCGGGGCGCCCTGCCCGGGGGCGCAGAGGCCGAGGGCGGGGCCGACGATCGGGTACCAGCCGCCGAGGGCGGCGCGCAGGGCGGCTTCGGAGCGGCCGGCCAGCCGGGGCTGGATGAGCTGGCGGGCGACGTGGAAGGGCTGGCTCTGTTCTTGTTCGCCGCCGCGGGCGGCGAGGAGGGTGCAGGAGCGGGCGAGCGCGCTGCGGCGCACTTCGGCGAGGAGGGAGGTCTTGCCGAGGCCGGCGGGGCCGGAGAGGGCGAGCAGTCCGCCGCCGGCGTCGGGTCCCGATCCGGTGAGCCGGTCGAGGGCCTCGTCGACGGCGACGAGTTCCGTTTCGCGTTCGAAGAGCGTGTGCCGCGTGCGGGCGTGACGATCCGTCATGGCTGGAACCCCCCTGGCCGGTTCGGGGCCTCAGCGTACGCCCGCCCGCCTGCGGAGGGGGTCCTCCGGCCGGGAAAGATCGATTTGTTTTACCGATTTCCCTGTTCCGCCGAACGTGCGGCCAGTTCTTCCAGTACGGAGACGGCTTCGGCAGCCCGGTCGGCGGCCACGAACAGGTGGTCGTGGTGGTATCCGGCGATCACGTTGCAGCCGAGTCCGCGCTCGGCCGGCGCGGCGGCGAAGGCTCCGGTGAGGCCCACGGCGTCGAGGGCGGAGTGGACGCGCAGGGTGATCCAGCCCGCGGTGTACGTGTAGGCGAGTCCGGCCGCGTCGGCCTCGTCCTGGCGCAGGACCAGGGTCAGTCCCTCGGCTTCGCGGACGGTGGCGACGGGCGCGAGCCCGGCGGGGACCGCCGCGGTGTCCGGGAGGGTGCAGAACACGTACCGGCCCTCGTTCAGCTCCGGGCGCATGCCGCTCAGCAGCTTCCGGAGGTCGCTCTCTGCGCTCATGGGCACACCCTGGCCGCCGCCCGGACAGGAGCGGTTCGACGGCTCCGCCCGGCGCGCGGCAGGCCGGCCGCGCGCCGGGGGGAGCGTCCCGTCAGGTCCCGTCAGGTCAGGCCGAACTTGCCGCCCCGTGCGCCCAGGACGAACTTGCGCCATCCGCCCGGCGCGAAGACCAGAGAAGGGCCGTCGGGGCGCTCGCCGCTGCGCATCGCGATGAACCCCTCCACGAAGGCGATCTGGACGTCGCCCACCCCCCGGCTGCCCGACCGCCAGTCCGCCCCGCTGAGATCGAGCTCGGGCTTTCCCCACACCGTGCTGCCGTTCGCCACGCGCGTGCTCCTCCCGGTACGTCGTCCGGGGGCCCAGGGTAGCCATCGCGACGGCCGCCGCACAGGCCCCGCCGGGCCGGCGGTGACCGGCCCGGCGCAGCCGCCCTCCCCGGCAACCCTCAGGACGCCGGGAGTTCGGCCCCGACCAGCCACATCGCGAAGAACTGCGCGCCGCCGCCGTAGGCGTGCCCCAGGGCCCGGCGGGCTCCGGGGACCTGGTGTTCCCCGGCCAGCCCCCGTACCTGGAGGGCGGCCTCCGCGAAACGGATCATGCCGGAGGCGCCGATCGGGTTGGTGGACAGCACTCCGCCGGAGGGGTTCACGGGGAGGTCCCCGTCGAGTTCGGTGACGCCGGCCTCGGTCATCTTCCAGCCCTCGCCCTCCTGCGCGAAGCCCAGGTTCTCCAGCCACATGGGCTCGTACCACGAGAAGGGGACGTACATCTCGACCGCGTCGATCTCCCGGCGCGGGTCGGTGATCCCGGCCTGCCGGTAGACGTCGGCGGCGCAGTCCTTGCCGGCCTGCGGGGAGACGAAGTCCTTGCCCGCGAACAGGGTCGGCTCGCTGCGCATCGCCCCGCCGTGCACCCAGGCGGGCGGCTTCGGCGAGCGGGCCGCACCGGCCCGGTCGGTGAGGACCATCGCGCAGGCCCCGTCCGAGGAGGGGCAGGTCTCGGAGTAGCGGATCGGGTCCCACAGCATCGGGGACGCCTGGACCTTCTCCAGGGTGATGTCGTGCTCGTGCAGGTGCGCGTACGGGTTCTTCAGGGCGTTGCGCCGGTCCTTGTACGCCACCATCGAGCCCACCGCGTCGGGGGCGCCGGTGCGCCGCATGTACGCGCGCACGTGCGGTGCGAAGAAGCCTCCGGCGCCGGCGAGCAGCGGCTGCTGGAAGGGGACGGGCAGGGAGAGCCCCCACATGGCGTTGGACTCCGACTGCTTCTCGAAGGCGAGGGTCAGCACGGTCCGGTGGACGCGGGCCGCGACCAGGTTGGCCGCGACCAGCGCGGTGGACCCGCCGACGGATCCCGCCGTGTGGACGCGGAGCATCGGCTTGCCCACCGCGCCGAGGGCGTCCGCCAGGTACAGCTCCGGCATCATCACACCCTCGAAGAAGTCGGGGGCCTTGCCGATGACGACGGCGTCGACGTCCGCCCAGGTCAGCTCGGCGTCGGCGAGGGCGCGGGCGGCGGCCTCGCGGACGAGGCCGGCGAGGGAGACGTCGTGCCGGGCGGCGACGTGCTTGGTCTGGCCGACTCCGACGACGGCCACGGGCTCCTTGCCGGATGTGCTCATGCCCGATCCCCTTCCAGGACGGCGACCAGGTTCTGCTGGAGGCAGGGGCCGGAGGTGGCGTGGGCGACCGCCCGGTCGGACGCGCCGCGGTGGATGCGGGCGGCGGCCTCGCCGATGCGGATCAGGCCCGCCGCCATGACGGGGTTGGCCGCGAGGGCCCCGCCGGAGGGGTTGACGGCGACCTCGTCGCCGAGACCGAGGGCCTTGCGCAGGACGACCTCCTGGGAGGAGAACGGCGCGTGCAGTTCCGCCGTGTCCACGGGCGCCTCGAAGAGCCCGGCGCGCTCGGCGGCGAGCCGGGTGGACGGGGAGTCGGTCAGGTCCCGCAGCCCCAGGCCGTGGGCCTCGATGCGGTGGTCGATGCCGGTGATCCAGGCGGGCCGTTCGCACAGCCGGCGGGCCGTGTCCCCGGCCGCGAGGACGACCGCGGCGGCGCCGTCGCCGATCGGCGGGCAGTCCCCGGTGCGCAGCGGTGCCACCTGGTACTCGCCCTGCGGGACGGCCCCGCGCAGCTGGGCGTGGGGGTTGTCCTCGGCGGCGGCCCTGCTGCGGGCGGCGACGCCGGCGAGTGCGGCCTCGTCGGTCTCGCCCGCGTCGATCAGTGCCCGGGCCTGGAGGGCGGCGAGGGCCACCGAGTCGGGCCAGAGGGGGGCGAGGTAGTACGGGTCGAGCTGGCGGGTGAGGACGTCGCGCACCGGTCCCGGGGAGGACTTCCCGTAGGAGTAGACGAGCGCGGTGTCGGCCTCACCGGTCTGGATCTTGACCCAGGCCTCGTACAGCGCCCAGGCGCCGTCCATCTCGACGTGCGACTCGGAGATCGGCGGCCAGGCGCCGACCCCGTCGAGGGTCATGGTGAAGGAGAAGGCGCGGCCGGCGAGGTAGTCGCTGGAGCCGGAGCAGGTGAAGCCGATCTCTCCGGCCTTCAGCCCGGTGGCGGCCAGCACCTCGTGCAGGACCGGCATGACCATCTCGACTTCGCTGAGTTCGTCGGTGCGGCGCAGGTGGTCGCTCTGCGCGAAGGCGACGACGGCCACGTCGCGTGCGTACCTGCTCGTCCTGGGCATCAGATGAGCTCCTTGTACGCGTCGTAGTCCGCGTCCGGCTCGCCGGTGGGCCGGTAGTGGTCGGGGTAGCGTCCGCCGTCGGTCCACACCGGTTCGACGCGCAGGCCCATGCGGACCTGGTCGTACGGGATGCCGCCGATCCGGCCGTGCAGGGCGAGGTCGGCGCCGTCGAGGGCGATGTGGGCGTAGACGTAGGGGACTTCGATGCCGTCGCTCATGGCGTTCCGGGCCTTGATGTTGACGATGCAGTACGTGGTGACGGTGCCGGCGGGGCCGACCTCGACCCGGTCCGTGGTGGCGACGCCGCAGGTGGGGCAGGCGCCGCGCGGGGGGACGTACACCTTGTGGCAGGACGGGCAGCGCTCGCCGACGGTCCGGCGTTCGGCGAGGGCGTTGATGTAGGCGCTCTGGGCGCGGCCGGGGCTGTAGGTGTAGTCCAGGCGGGCCTCCGCGACGATGCCGGTGACGGGGTCGGCGAAGGCCCCGTCGTGGGGGGCGGCCGGGCGGGCGGCCGGCTCCTCCCCTCCCCGCGCCTCCGGCTCGAAGCAGGCGATGTCGGTGATGGCGCCGGTGCGGTCGGCGGCCCAGCGGATCCGTACCCGCATGCCGGTGCGGACGGCGTCGGGGCCGGGGGCGTCGAGGGCGTGCAGGATCGCGGTGTCGGCGCCGTCGAGCCGGACCAGCACCCAGGCGAAGGGGGTCGCGAGGGGCTGCTGGGGGCGGGGGTCGCCGTTCCAGGCCCAGGTGGTGACGGTGCCGGCGGGGGCGACCTCGACGAGCTCGCGGATCTCCTCGGCGGTGACGGGGTCGTACTCGACGGGCGGCACCATCACCCGCCCGTCGCCGGTCCGGACGCCGAGCACGACGCGCTCGCGCAGGCCGGTGAGGAAGGCGCTCTGCACGGGGCCGAGGGAACGGGTGAAGGGGAACTCGACGACGAGGGGCGCGCGGAGCACCTGCGGTGGGGACGCGGCGGTCATGGTGGGTCTCCGATTCTCGCGAGGAACGGCTCCGGCGGCCGGGTGTCCGGCCGGGGGAAGTACGGGCGGGCCGGGAACGGGGTTCGGGGGTCCGGGGCGCGCGGCCCCGGTGAAGGGGGAAAGGGCGGGCGGGGGACCGCCCCGCGGGGCCGCCTCCGAGGCGGCCGCGGCTCCGCTCAGGCCCGCCGGTACACCGGCGCCCGCTTCTCCGCGAACGCCCGTGCCCCCTCCTTCGCGTCGGCGGTGTCGAAGACCGGCCATCCCCGCACCAGTTCCGCGGCGAGCCCCTCCGCCTCCGTCAGCCCGGCGGTCTCGTAGACGGACGCCTTCACCGCCTCGACGGCCAGCGGCCCGCACGCGTTGATCCGCTCCGCGGTCTCCAGCGCGGCGTCGAGGGCCGTCCCGTCGGGTACGACCCGGCCGACCAGCCCGATCCGCGCCGCCTCCTCGGCCGCGTACGGCCGTCCCGTCAGCAGCATCTCCAGGGCGTGCGTGCGCGGGATCTGGCGCGGCAGCCGCACCGTGGAGCCCCCGATGGGGAACAGCCCCCGCCTGACCTCGAACAGCCCGAAGGTGGCACCCTCCCCCGCGATCCGGATGTCGGTGCCCTGGAGGATCTCGGTGCCGCCCGCCACGCAGTACCCCTCCACCGCCGCGATCACCGGCTTGCGCGGGCGGTGGTGACGGAGCATCGCCTTCCAGTGGAGGTCGGGGTCGGCCTTGAGGCGGTCGCGGTACCGCTCGCCCTCCATGCCCTTCCCGGCCAGCGCCTTGAGGTCCATCCCGGCGCAGAAGTCCCCGCCCGCGCCCGTCAGGACCACCGACCGGACCGTGTCGTCCGCGTCGGCCTCCAGCCAGCCGTCGTAGAGCCCCACGAGCAGGGGAAGCGAGAGCGCGTTCTTCGCCTCCGGCCTGTTCATGGTGAGCACCAGCGTGGCGCCGTGGCGGTCCACGGTCAGGTGTTCCGTCCCACCCATTGCCGTCCTCCCGTCTCAAGACCTAGAACAGGTTGCAGGAGGGGAGGGTGCAGTTCAATAGTTTTCTGACACTCAGTCAGATTCTTTGGCCGGCACCCTTCCCAGTTGGGCCGGGCGCGGCTCTAATGACCGCCGAGCAGCCCAGCCATGGGATCTTTCGGGTCAGGAGGAACGGTGGAGTACAACCTTGCCGACCTGTTCGAGTCGGTCGTGGACGTGGTCCCGGACCGCGAGGCCCTGGTGTACGTGGACCACCCCGGAACCGGCGCCGAACGCCGCCTGACGTACGCGGAACTGGACGCGGCGGCCAACCGCCTCGCCCACCACCTGCTCGGCAGCGGGCTGGGGCCCGGCGACCACCTGGGACTGCACCTCTACAACGGCGTCGAGTACCTCCAGACCGTCCTGGCCTGCCTCAAGGCCCGCCTCGTTCCGGTGAACGTCAACTACCGCTACGTGGAGGAGGAGCTGGTCTACCTCTACAACGACGCCGATCTCGCGGCGCTCGTCTTCGAGGGCGAGTTCACGGAGCGGGTGGCCGCCGCGCTGCCGCAGACGCCGCGGCTGCGGCACCTGATCCGGGTCGGGCCGGCGCCCGAGGGCGCCCCGGAGCCGGCGCTCGCGCCGGTGGCGTACGAGGACGCCGAGGCCGCGGGCTCCGCGGAGCGCGGCTTCCCCGAGCGCAGCCCCGACGACCTGTTCATCATCTACACGGGCGGCACGACCGGCATGCCCAAGGGCGTCATGTGGCGGGCCGAGGACCTGTTCTTCGCCGGCCTGTTCGGCGGCGAGCCCTCGGGCGAGCCGGTGAAGCGGCCCGAGGAACTGGCCGAGCGGGTCGCGGCGCGGGGGGCGGGCCTGACCTTCTTCCCGGCTCCCCCGCTGATGCACGGGACCTCGACCCTGACCTCGTTCATCGCCTTCAACTACGGCCAGCGGGTGGTCATCCACCGCAAGTACGTGCCGGAGGAGGTGCTCCGTACGATCGAGAAGGAGAAGGTGTCGAGCGTCTCACTGGTGGGCGACGCAATGCTGCGGCCACTGATCGACGCCCTGAACGGCCCGCTCGCGGGGACCGACCTGTCCTCGCTGTTCAGCGTCTCCTCGTCCGGGGCGATCATGTCGGAGACGGTGCGCGCGGAGTTCCAGCGGCTCGTGCCGAACGTGGTGCTCCTGAACAACTTCGGCTCCTCCGAGTCCGGTTCCAACGGCCGGGCGACGGACGACTCCGGTCCGGAGAAGGGCTTCCGCCTCCAGGTCAACGACCGCACGCAGGTGGTGGACCCGGTGACGCACGAGCCGGTGGGGGTGGGCGTGCCCGGCCGGCTCGCCCAGCGCGGGCACGTACCGCTCGGGTACTACAACGACCCGGCGAAGACCGCGGAGACCTTCTTCCGGAAGGGCGCGGAGCGCTGGGTGCTGCTCGGCGACATGGCGACCGTGGACGAGCAGGGCATCGTCACCGTGCTGGGGCGCGGTTCGCAGTGCATCAACACGGGCGGCGAGAAGGTGTACCCGGAGGAAGTGGAGCAGGCGCTGAAGTCGCATCCGGACGTGTACGACGCCCTGGTGGCGGGCGTCGCGGACCCGACGTGGGGCAGCCACGTGGCGGCGGTGGTGCAGGTGCGCGAGGGTGCGCCGGAGCCGACGCTGGAGGAGATCCAGCGACACTGCCGCACCCGGCTGGCGGGGTACAAGATCCCCCGTCAGCTGGTGCTCGCGGACGCCATCCAGCGCTCCCCGAGCGGCAAGGCGGACTACCGCTGGGCCAGGACGGTGGCCGCGGAGGCGGACTCGGAGGCGGACTCGGCACGCTGAGCACCCCCGGGGCAGGGGGACCCGGGACGGC
Source organism: Streptomyces sp. M-16 (assembly GCF_052114405.1). Lineage (NCBI taxonomy): Bacteria > Bacillati > Actinomycetota > Actinomycetes > Kitasatosporales > Streptomycetaceae > Streptomyces > Streptomyces sp. M-16. The sequence goes on from NZ_JBFRER010000053.1 coordinate 10,843, forward strand.
GGTTCCGGACCGGCCGGCGGCTTCCCGGGCACGCCTCAGCGCTGGGCCCTCAGTTCCGCCGCGAGGGTGCGGGCCCAGCCGGCCAGTTCGGTGCGGCTCGCGCTCCCGCCGAGGGCGTCGGCCTGCCCGTCTGTCATGCGGTGCGGGCCGGGGTCCTCCAGCAGGTGGGCCGCCTCGGCCAGCAGCGCGGACAGGCGTCGGGCGTCCGACGCGCTCAGTCGTACCGATACCGCCGGGTCGATGACGGACATCGCCGCCGCCTCCCTTCGCGCTCCTCGGCCGGGGGCGCCTCCTTCGACCGTACGCCTCCGGCGGGGCGGCCGCCGCTCAGCCGCCGGTGGCGAGGAAGCGCTCGACGCGCTCCGCGAACCGGGCGGGGTCGTCCAGCCACGGGAAGTGGCCGGCGCCCGGCTGGACGTCGACGGCGCCGTGCGGGAACAGCTCGGCGAGCCGGGCCGCCAGGGCCGGGGCCGGGTTGCCGTCCAGGCCGCCGGCGAGCACGAGCACCTCGCCCGCGACCTGCCGCAGGGCGGCCCGGGTGGCGGGCGGGTCGAAGGCGTCCGGATGGGCGTAGGCGCGGGCCGCCCGCTCGTTCTGCTGATCGGCGTTGGCCGCCCAGTGCGCGCGGGCCGCGTCGTCCCAGCGGCCGTAGAACAGCGGTGCGGCGAGGTCCCAGTCGGCGTCGGAGCCGTCACCGCCGGCGTCGCCCGCGAGGATCCGCGCGTAGGCCGTGATGGCGGTGTCGTACGGGGCGCCGCCCGCCCGGAGCCGGGCCGCCGCCATCCGCTGCTCGTCGGTGGCGGGGAGTTCCACCGCCCACGACGTGGGCGTGACCAGCACGATCCGGCGCGGCCTGTCGGGGTGGGCGGCCGCGTACAGCTGGGCGAGGTTACCGGCGGCCGAGTGGGCGAGGAGGTCGAAGCGTTCCAGTCCCAGGTGGAGGCGGAGGGCCTCGACGTCGGCGACCTGGTGGTCGACGCGGTACGTGGACTCGTCCGCCGGTATCGCGGAGTCGCCCGTACCGCGCAGGTCGAGGAGGACCAGGCGGCGCCCCGCGGTCAGGCCGCCGAGGTCGCCCAGGTACTCCGAGGCCCGCATGGCGCCGCCGGGCAGGCACAGCAGCGGCTCCCCCTCCCCGCGGACGTGGTAGGCGAGTTCGGTTCCGTCGTAGGTGGTGAAGGCAGGCATGGGCGCCATCACACCAGACGATCACTCGTTCGAGTCATTGATTTACGGGGCGGGGTCCGGCAGTCTACCGAATGAACGTTCGGTTGGCCCTGGATGAGGTGACGACGATGACGGCGTACGCGGATCTCCACGACGATGGCGAGCGGCTGAGCCCCGACGAGCTGGCGGCGCTCCAGCTCAAGCGGCTGCGGGCCACCCTGCACCGCGTGTACGACCGCGTGCCCTTCCACCGGCAGGCCTTCGACAAGGCGGGGGTGCATCCCGACGACTGCCGCTCGCTGGCCGACCTCTCCCTCTTCCCCTTCACCACCAAGACCGACCTGCGCGAGCAGTACCCCTTCGGGATGTTCGCCGTGCCCCGCCCCGAGGTGCGCCGCATCCACGCCTCCAGCGGCACCACCGGCCGGCCCACGGTGGTCGGGTACACCGAGGGAGACCTGTCCACCTGGGCCGACGTCGTCGCCCGGTCGCTGCGCGCGGCGGGCGCGCGGCCGGGCCAGATCGTGCACGTGGCGTACGGGTACGGGCTGTTCACCGGAGGCCTGGGAGCCCACTACGGCGCGGAGCGGCTGGGCTGTACGGTCGTGCCCGCCTCCGGGGGCATGACCGACCGGCAGGTCCGCCTGATCCAGGACTTCCGGCCGGAGGTGATCATGGTGACCCCGTCCTACATGCTCACGCTGCTGGACGAGATGGAACGCCAGGGCCTGGACCCCCGCTCGACCTCCCTGCGCACCGGGGTGTTCGGCGCGGAGCCGTGGACCGAGGAGATGCGCCGCGAGATCGAGGAGCGGCTCGGCATGGACGCCGTGGACATATACGGGCTGTCCGAGGTGATGGGGCCGGGGGTGGCGCAGGAGTTCGCCTCGCACAAGGACGGCCTGCACATCTGGGAGGACCACTTCTACCCGGAGGTGGTCGATCCGCTGACCGGGGCGGTGCTGCCGGACGGGGAGCTCGGGGAGCTGGTGTTCACCTCCCTCACCAAGGAGGCCATGCCGGTCGTGCGCTACCGCACCCGGGATCTGACCCGGCTGCTGCCGGGGACGGCGCGGCCCGCCTTCCGACGGATGGAGAAGGTGACGGGCCGCAGCGACGACATGATCATCCTGCGCGGGGTGAACCTCTACCCCACCCAGATCGAGGAGATACTCCTGCGCATCCCCGGGCTCGCCCCGCACTTCCAGTTGAGGCTGACCCGGGAGGGGCGGATGGACACCCTGACCGTGCGGGTGGAGGCCCGGCGGGAAACCGGTGCCGGGCGCAGGCGGGACGCGGCGGCGGAACTGGTGCGGGCCGTCAAGGAGTCCGTCGGGGTGTCGGTCGGCGTCGAAGTGGTGGAGCCGGAGAGCCTGGAGCGGTCGGTCGGCAAGATCAAGCGGGTGAAGGACCTCCGCGACGGCCGGGCGGGCTGAGTCCGGCCGCCGGGCGGCCGAAACGACCCCGTTCGGGCCCACTTCGGCGCCGCTTCCGGGAAACGGCGGGCCCGTACGGGTAGGGGATGGGGCGTGACCTCGTTCCTCCGGCAGCTCCACGACCGTCTCCAGAGCTCGCCCGCAGGGCTGGCCTGGAGCCGTGGCCGGGAGATCGAGCTGATGCACCGGGCGATGGGGTTCGCCGCCCTCGGGTTCCTCACGCTCGTGCCGCTGCTGGTCGTCGTCGCGGCGGCCGCGCCGGGCAGCGGCTCGGGCTTCGGCCGCTGGCTGGGCCAGGCCCTGGGGGTGACGGCGCCCTCGCGGGCCCGGGTGGAGCTGCTGTTCGGGGCGGCGGACCTGGCGCTGGAACGGACCACCGCCTTCGGCCTCGCGGCACTCGCGGTGTTCGGCCTGACCTTCGGCTCCGCCGTGCAGACCGGTTACGAGAAGGTGTGGGACCTGCCGACCGCCCGCTGGCACACCATGTGGCGGCACGTGATCTGGCTCGCCCTGCTGGTCTGTTACCTCGGGCTGCTCGTCGGGATCCCGACCCCCTCCCACGACTGGCTGGGCACGGCCCTGGGCACCGTCAGCGACATGACCGGCACCTGCCTGTTCTTCTGGACCTCGGGGCGGCTCCTGCTGGGCGGCCGGGTCCGCTGGCGCGCGCTGCTCCCGGGGGCCGTGGCCACCAGTCTCGGGCTGCTCGGCCTGAGGGTCTTCTCCCAGCTGGTGTTCTCCCCCCTGATCGCCTCGAACGCCGTCACCTACGGCCCCTTCGGCACCCTGCTGGTGGTCCAGTCCTGGCTGGTCGGTGTGGGGTTCGTGGTGTACGGCGGGGCCCTGGTGGGCCGTCTGGTGCACGAACACCTCACCTTGCGCCGCCTCCGCGCGAACGGCACCCTCCCCACCGAGCCGCCCCCGCCACCGCCCCCCGACCCGGGACCGGCCTGACGGGCCGGACGGGCGTCAGGGGCCTGCCGGGCCCCCCGACACCGCCCGCGCCACGGGGCTCAGGGAGCACGGGGCCGACCGGCCCGCCCACCGCCGAAGCCGGCGGACGGACGTGCCCACCCCGAGGGAGCCCTGCTGGATCCCGGAGCGAGCGCCTAGACTCGGCCCGGCCGCCAGGGTGTCGCGCACCCCTCGGCCGGCCGGACCGCACCCCGGCCGGCCGCACCGCCGCAGACCCAGGGAAGCCGTGTGACCACCAGCTACCGCCAGCCCGGCGTCGTCCTCACCGACCACCACTTCACGGTCCCCCTGGACCACGACGACCCCGGTGGCGAGCGGATCGGGCTCTACGCCCGCGAGGCCGTCGCCACCGGGAAGGACCCCGAGGGCCTGCCCTGGCTGCTCTACCTGGAGGGCGGCCCCGGCTTCGGCGCCCGCCGGTTCACCGGCCGTCAGGCATGGCTGGAGCGGGCCCTGCGCGACCACCGCGTGCTCCTCCTGGACCAGCGCGGCACCGGCCGTTCCACCCCCGCGAACCGGCAGACCCTGCCGCTGCGCGGTACGCCCGGCCGGCAGGCCGAGTACCTCTCGCACTTCCGCGCCGACTCCATCGTCCGCGACTGCGAGGCCATCCGGCCCGCCCTCACCGGCGGCGCCCCCTGGACGGTGCTCGGTCAGAGCTTCGGCGGATTCTGCACCACCCACTACCTCACCACCGCGCCCGAAGGTCTGCGGACCGCCCTGATCACCGGCGGCCTGCCGTCCCTCACCGCCACCGCCGACGAGGTGTACGCCGCCGCCCTCCCCCGCGTCGAACGCAAGAACCTCGCCCACTACGCCCGCTACCCCATGGATGTGGAACGCGCCCGCCGCATCGCCGCCCACCTCACCGAGCACCGCACCACCCTGCCCGGCGGGCACCGCCTGACACCCGAGGCGTTCCAGTCCCTCGGCATCCTCCTCGGCACCGGGGACGGCAGCCACCAGTTGCACTACCTGCTGGAGGACGCGTTCGTCCGCACCCCGGCCGGCCACGCGCTCTCCGACTCCTTCCTGGAGGCCGTCCGCGAACAGCTCTCCTTCGCCGGGCATCCGCTCTACGCCCTGCTCCACGAGGCCATCTACGCCCAGGACCCGGCCGCCCCCACCGGCTGGGCCGCCGAACGGGTCCGCGCCGCGCACCCCCGCTTCGACGCGGCCGGGGCGCTCGCCGGGGACGGACCCCTGTTCTTCACCGGCGAGAGCATCCACCCCTGGCACTTCACCACCGACCCGGCGCTCGAACCGCTCCGCGAGACCGCCGAACTGCTCGCCGCGCGCACCGGCTGGACCCCGCTCTACGACCCGGCCCGGCTGGCCGCCAACGAGGTACCGGTCGCCGCCGCCGTCTACCACGACGACATGTACGTCGACACGGCCCACTCGTTGGAGACCGCCCGGACCGTGCGCGGCCTGCGCACGTGGGTCACCGACGAATTCGAACACGACGGCGTCCGGGCGGGCGGCCCCCGCGTCCTGGACCGCCTCCTGGCGCTCGCCCACGACGACGCCGTCTGACCGGGCGGGCCGGGCCGGGCCGACCGGGTCAGTACGGACCGGACGGGAGTTCGCCGCCGTCTACAGCAGCCCGCTGCCCGGGCCGTTCGGACGGCCGAGCCGGCGGGTCCGAGCGGCGCGGGGTCCGACGCCGGCCTGGTCGAGTGGGACTGCGGCCGCTACGAGGGGCTGACCGCCGAGCGGATCCAGGAGCTCAAGCCGGGCCGGGAGTCGTGGCGCGACGGCGTCGACTCCGGCGAGGACCTCGGGCACGCGACCGTGCGGGTCGACGCCTTTCCCGGCCGGGTCCGGCCGGTTCTGGACGAGGGTGACGTGGCCGTTGTCGCGCACGGCCACCTGTCACGCATCCTCACCGCGCGCCCGCTCGGGCTCGACGCTCGTCCTCCTCCGGGACGACCTCGCCGTCAGCGATCGCGTACCGGTGCTCCACCCGCGCCTTCGTCACCGCATGGTCCGGGTCCCTCGACGCCTTCCAGGTCTTCAGCCGCTGGAAGGAGACGTCTCCTTCACGCAGCAGAACCGCGCAGGCCCTCGTGGGAGATGTCGTCGACCCCGCCCTCGGCCACCAGGAAGTCCGCCAGCTTGGTCAGGCTCCAGGTGCTGAACGGCAGGCCACGCTGCGCCGTCTGGACCGAGCGCGCCGACCGGGCGTGGATCCGGCCCGGCGCGTCGCCGACTGCGGGGCGAACGTTGTCTGACGCGGCCCTGGCTCCCCCCATCAGACCCCCGGCGGACCGCCGAGATCAGTCCGCCGGGCCGCTCCTCGGGCTGCGGCGGGGTGCCGATCGGGCGGCCGTAGGCGGCAGCGCGCTCGCGCAGGGTGTGGCTGTCGGCCTCCCAGCCGTGCCCGGCCAGCCAGCCCACCGGGTCGTCGGGCATCTCCGAGATCCACAGGGACGCCGCCGATCCCGGCGCCGCGTCCGCGCCGAAGCGCTCGATCACGCCGCGCGAGCCCAGTGTCAGCCCCATCCGACTGCCTGCCGCCGACCGCGTGCTGATCCGGGCCATCAGGAGCTCCACCGCGTCCTCGGGCAGATAGATCAGCAGTCCTTCGGCGATCCACGCCGTCGGCAGGGCCGGGTCATGCCCTGCGGCGGCCAGCGCACCTGGCCAGTCCTCATGGAGATCCACCGCGACGGTGATCCGCTCGCAGCGCGCGACGGCCCGCTCCCGGCGCAGCACCGAAGCCTTGAAGTCCAGTGGCTCGGCGGTGTCGACCTCGAACAGCCGCGTGCCCTCGGGCCAGTCCATCCGGAAAGCCCGGCTGTCCATGCCGGCGCCGAGCAGCACGACCTGCCGGACCCCGGACGCGGAGGCCTGCCGCAACAGGTCGTCGAGGAACTTCGTCCTGATGACGATGGAGAACGACACCGCCAGCCGGCGGCGTCGCGCGGCCTCGTCATCGGGCAGCGGCGGCGAGGAGGGCCACAGGCCGCCGGCGGTGGCGAAGGCCTGTGCCAGTGGGTCGCGGAACAGCGCGTTCTCCCGCTGGGTCTCCAGCGCCCGCACCCTGGCCACCCCCACCGCCGTGGCCCACACTCCCGACGGCTGCACCCGCTCCTGCTCATCAGTCACCGCGCCAGCCTAGGTGACCGATTCCATGGGCCTGCGACGGCTGCGGGCGCCCCTCCACGACCCGAAGTGGTCGGGAGATCCGTCCACGGCGTGCCGGTGCGGTACGTGAACGTGATCGCGTCGATCACCTGCCGGTGATCCCGCCACCGCCTACCCCGCCGAGGAGACCGGTCCGCTCGGATGATCCCAGGGAAACGGCCTGGGCCATGGCCGCCAGGGCAGTGGCATCGGCCGCTGCCGGGGCGGAGGCGGCGGAGGCGTAGGCGGCAGAGGCGTAGGCGGAGGCGGAGGCGGAGGCGGGTCAGCGCTCCGCGAAGCGGTCGCGGAGTTCCCGCTTGAGGATCTTCCCGCTGGCGTTGCACGGCAGGGCGTCCACGAAGACCACCCGCTTCGGGGCCTTGAAGTGCGCGAGCCGCTCGCGGGCGTACGCCACCAGCTCCGCCTCCGTGACCTCCCCGGACGGGACCACGACCGCCGTGACCGCCTCGATCCACCGCTGGTCGGGCAGTCCGACCACGGCCGCCTCGGCCACCCCCGGGTGGGTGTACAGCACGTCCTCGACCTGCCGGGAGGCGACGAGCACCCCGCCCGAGTTGATGACGTCCTTCACCCGGTCGACCACGGTGAAATAGCCCTCGGCGTCGCGGACCGCGAGGTCACCCGAGCGGAACCAGCCGCCCCGGAAGGCCTTCTCCGTGGCCCGCGCGTCGTTCCAGTAGCCCAGGCACAGCTGTGGCGAGCGGTACACCACCTCCCCCGCCGTGCCGTCCGGTACCGGGGCGCCGTCCTCGTCGACGACCTTCGCCTCCACGTGGCGCACGGGCCGGCCGCAGGAGTCCATGCGGCCCTCGTGTTCGTCCGGCCCCARCACGGTGGCCAGCGGGCCGATCTCGCTCTGCCCGAAACAGTTGTAGAACCCGAGCCCGGGCAACCGCCCCCGCAGCCGTTCCAGGACGGGCACCGGCATGACCGAGGCTCCGTAGTAGGCCTTGCGCAGTGCGCCCAGCTCCGCCGCCGCGAACCTCGGGTGGCCGGCGAGGGCGATCCACACCGTCGGCGGCGCGAACAGGCTGTCGGCGTCGCCCGCCTCCACCAGGTCGAGGAGCGCGTCGGGGGCCGGTGCGTCGAGGACGGTGTTGCACGCGCCGACCGCCAGGTAGGGCAGCAGGAACACGTGCATCTGCGCCGAGTGGTACAGCGGCAGGGCGTGGACGGGGCGGTCCGCCTCCGCGAGGTCCAGGGCGTCGATCGCGCTCTCGTACTCGTGCGCCAGGGCCCGGTGGGTCATCATCGCGCCCTTGGGCAGGGCGGTGGTCCCGGAGGTGTAGAGCAGCTGCACCACGGCCGACGGGTCGCCGGGCTCCCCCTCGTACGGGAGCGGTTCGGCGAGCTCGGCCAGGAAGGAGCCGGGGGCGTCGCGCAGCGGGCGGACGGCGTGTGCGGCGGGCACCCGCTCCGCCAGGTCCGGGTCGGCCAGGACCAGGGCGCTGCCGCAGTCGCCGAGGATGTGCGCGAGGTCCTCGCCGGTGAGGTTCTGGTTGACCGGCACGTGGGTGAGGCCGGCGCGGGCGCAGGCGAGGAAGGCGATGAGGTAGGCGTCGCTGTTGTGGGCGAAGGTCGCGACCCGGTCGCCCGCGGCCAGCCCGTAGCGCCCGCGCAGGACGGCGGCGCCGGTGGAGACGGCCCCGTCGAGTTGCCCGTAGGTCCAGGCACGGTCGCGGTAGCGGACCGCCACCCGGTCGGGGACCCGCCGCGCGCTGTCCCGTACGAGTCCGTCGACCGTGTTGTCCCGCACTGCCGTCATGGCGCGATCCTCGCCCCGCGGCGTGGCCGGGTCAAGATCGGCGCGCCAACCGGGCGCACCGAACGGGATGTTGACGGGACATCGGAACGACTGCATGAGCGTGGGGGCACGCTCGCACCACCCGTCCCACGGGCAACCCCGTCCGTGCACAGTTGGGAGGCATGCTGCGCTCGACCGAACGTCCCCGCCGCCGCGCCGGACCGCTCCTGCGCCGGTTGGCCGTCACGGGTTTGCTTATGGGAAGCGGGCGAGACGGCCGCGCAAGTCCGGGTCGAAGGGCTCCGCGAGGAGGCAGAGCGGGTGCTGGCCGAGCTTGCGCAGGCGGAGGCGGTGCTGGAGCGGCGGGCCATCGCCCCGCGTGGAGCTGGCCGAGGCCCTGGCCGGCTCGGAGCCGGAGGCCGACCACCCGCCGGAGTCGGCGACGGCCGTTGCCGAGGCCCCGGTGGCGGGGCCGGTGGTGCCGCACTGGCGGGTGGGCCTGACGTTGGAGGTGCTCGCGCCGGACTACCAGCGGCTGGTGGGCGTGCTGGAGGCGGAGGCGGGCGGGTCCGGTCTGCGGGCGCGGAGTTGGCCGGGCGGCTGAACCTGGAAGCGATGCCGGCGAAGGTCGAGGGCGTGCGGTAGAGGGGGAAGCGGCTGGTGGAGCGGGGCCGGCTGGCCGAGGAGCGGCCCGGGGTGTTCACGTCGAGGCGGGCTGCCGGGTGAGGTTTCGGCTCCGATGGCGGGGCGAGGCGGCGTCCCATGAGCGTGGTCATCGACCACAGGACGGCGGCTTCACCGCTTTCGGGCCGGGTCTCGTAGTCCCGGGCAAGGCGCCGCGAGCGCATCAGCCGGCTCAGCGTCCTCTCCACCACCCACCCGCGTGGAAGCACCACGAACCCGCTCATGTCGTCGGTGCGATTGACGATCTGAAGGGTGAACCGCCCTGGACGTCCCCTTGACCCGCACTTCCTTTCGTACGACCGTCTCCAATGGTGCGATGCGAGGGGAGAAGGCCGGATTCAGGGGTTATGTGGACGTCCGGGTCCGTCAGACGAGGTGGATCGTGAAGCGCCTCACCACCTTGGGGGTTGTGGCGATCGTGTCGGAGTGGACCCAGCCGCGAGCCTTCTTGTAGTCCCCGGTGCCGCCGGTGATCGCGTTGTCGAAGGGACCCTGGTCGAGGTAGTTGAAGTACATTCCCTGCACGGTGAGCTGGCCGCCCGGGAGGGTGTAGGTCACGACGCACTGCTCCGCTTCATCGGCGCCGCCCCGGGTGGTGGTGCAGGTGCCGTGGGTCTCGCCGACCTTGTTGTGCGCCTCGTCGAAGAGGTCCGAGCGGACGACGACTTGATCGCCCTGCGAGACGCTGCCGGGGGTGACGGGGAAGCGGGTCAGCTGCTGCACCTCGGCCAGGACTGTGAGGGTCCGGGCCTTGTCCCCGGCCTGGGCGGAACCGGTGTCCGTCGCGGCGGCCGCGACGGGGGTGCAGGCGAGGAGGGTGACCAGCGTGGCCGTGCCGAGGCAGGCCGCTCTGATGGGGCGCATCATGCGACTCCTGAGGTTGATGTTCGGGAATGACCGGATGACGAGCTTCCATCCGATTCCGTTCGATTCCCTTCATAGCCTCGACTCCCCCGCGCCGCGGAGCATCCCGGCACGAACCACCGGCACATCCAGCCGGTCGGACCAATTGCCTCCGACCTCGCGACTTCCGGCCCCACCGTGGCGGCTGTTCCCTGCCCTGTTCACCGTGGCGGCGACACCGGGTGGGGTGTGGGGATACCGCTCCTCCCCGATAGCTCACGCCTCGGCGTGGCCAAGGCCTGTCCGGCGGATCTTTGATCGGTATGGTCATAGGATCATGAAGGATCTGATCTTGCTGTTCGCTGACGGTCACATGATCCGCTGGACAGTGCCTAGCCCTGACGTACGTCGTTCCGACGGCATTGGTGGCCGCCGTCCCGCCCAGGCGCAAGGGCCCGCGGCCTGGTCCTCGGTGGGGTCGGCACCTTCGCGGCTCTGGTGTACGCGCACCTGGCGACCTTCGTGCTGTACGCGGTGGCCTTCGTGCTGCGGGCCTTTCGGGCGGTGCCTGAGAGACGGATCAACCCGCCCGTCGCGAAGGCCGGCAGTCTGCACCATTTGCTGTGCCGGTCCGAGCGGCGAATCTCCCGCACCGGCGAGAATGGGAAGGAACGGGGGTAACGGAAATGACGTACCTGGTAATCATGGGGGTCGGCCTCGCCTGGGGGCTCTTCCAGGCCTGGCGCGGCGACGCATTCGGCGGCAGGCCGTCGCAGAGGCAGCGGCGTTCTCGATCGTGGAAGAGCGACGGCGTCAGCTTCTCCTGCGGAGACGGTGCGTCCTGCGGTGGGGGCTCCTCCTGCGGTGGTGGCGGCGACTGACACCACGACTTCACCGGGGCCGGGCATTCGCCGAACTTCTCCGCACCGGCGCGGCTTCATGCTGACCCCATGGATCCGCCAGGCCGAGCAGGACGCACCGAGGCCGATCGGCGGATTCGCCGGCTTTCTGCGAGGCGACCTCGACGCCGTCACCGCCGGACTCACCTTGCACTGCCCGGTCAGCATCGGTGTCCGTACCTGCCCGGGCATCTCCCGTACGACGCAGAGCAGCTCGTCGGCGCCCGCCCCGTAGAGGCGTGCCTCATAGGTCACCGGCCTGGCGGCGGCGCCGAACTCGGCCTCGACGAGGTCCCACGTCTGGCGAGTACGACGGGCGGAGGAGCACACGACGAGCTCGGGAACGCAATCGGCATCGCGCAGCCAGCGGCCGGCCGCCGCTGCGTCGCGGTCGGGGGGGCAAGCGGCCGCTCGGCGTCGGCCACGTCCTGCGGCCAGGCGGACTTGGCGTGCCGCAGGACGACCGGGCGCCGGGCGTTGGGCGCCGTCATGGCGTCACCGGGTGTCGATGGCCGACCTCACGCGCGAGGTCGAGACCGAGGACTCGGTCGAGAAAGGCGAACGTCTCGAACTTGGCGCCGGCCGGAACGTCCGGGCGAATCGCCACCTGGGCCAGCATGTCCAGGACGGCGGGGACTCCGAGATCATCGGCCAGCGCGGCATGAGCCTGCCGAAGCACATCGGCGGGGATCGGCCTGGAGGGCTCCTGCGCCCATGCGGCCACCTGCTGCCGCCACTGCCCCAGTGTCCGTCGGGCCTCGGCGAGCGCGGCGCCGGTGACGGTGACCGGTGTGCGGTAGGCGTGGCGGACCAACAGCATCCTCACAGCCAGCGGATCGGTCCCCTCCGGGACGGGGAGATGACCACGGTCGGGGGCGCCCTCGTCGGGGAGTGCCGGGCTGACCTGGCCCACGTCGATCCAGACCCCGCCGACGGCGTCCTGTCCGGGGGTGCCGTACTCGGCGAGGTGCACATCGGCAGCGGCGCAGAGCGTCTCGGTCAGCCCGTGAACCCCGACGCCGGCAGGCGGGTGGATGCCGAGAGCGGACATGGCGCGATCGAGCGCCCGGGCTTGCTCAGGAGGCAGGTCCGGCGTGATGAGGACGGTGAGGACCTCCAGGCCGTGCAGCTCCGCGGTGCGGGCCAGTACGTCACCGACCAGAGGCACCCTCAGGTGCACCGCGCCGTCTCCGGTGCCGATGACCGGCAGGTGGACGCAAATGCGCAGCAGGTGGCGGTGGGCTGAGGGAACGTCCACGAAGCGTCCGGTGCGGGTGTCGGCGATACGCAGCATGATGCGGAGGCTAGTCCTGGAAACCTCCGGTACCGGGGAGGCAGGCTGGGTGAGGTCCTTCGCCCGTCTGCCCCGCTCCACACGACACCGTCCCGGCGGTAGGGCAACGTCGTGCGGAGTGCACAGATACCCCCTTCGCGAAGAGGCGCGCATGGACGAGGTCGAGCGGTACGAGCGCTACGTCGGCGGCAGCCCTGAGGCCGAGCGGCTGGTCTTCGAGCGACTCGCGGGTGAGCTCGTCCGGGTACAGCTCAAGGCGAAGAAACGCAGCCGCTCCCCCGCTCTCGAACGGACCTTCCACGCCAAGGCGGTCCTCGGCGTGGAGAACGCCCGTCTGAGGTTCCACGACGACCTCCCCGGGGCCCTGCGCACAGGTTTCGCCAGGCCCGGAGCCGAGTACCGGGTCACGGTCCGGCTTTCCAACGCGAGCGGCGTCCGTCAGCCCGACTTCGCGCCCGATCTGCGCGGGGCGGCGCTGCGGGTCGAGGTGGGCCCCGACGAGACCCACGATCTGCTGATGACGAGCTTCCCGGTCTCCCACGCCCGCAACGCGATGGAGTTCGTCGCCTTCGCGAAGGCCATGGCGGGCGCCGGCTCGCGGATCGGCAAAGGGTACGCCCTGTTCGTCAAGCTGCCCCTGGCGGTCGGCTGGTCCACGGCCGCCCGCATGCGGCGCAACGTCGTCGCGGGAACCAGCCGCACGGTGTCCAGCCTGGCACTGGAGACGTACTGGAGCCGTGGGGCGATCCTGTGGGGCGACGGCGGACCGGTGCGCTATCAGCTGCGGCCTGCCGCCGGCGCCTCACCGGCCGCCGCCCCGGCAACGCCGCGCTCCGATCCCGATCCCGATCCCGGCCCCGATCCCGATCACCTGCGGCGCGAGCTTTCACAGCGGCTGAGTCGGACGGATGTCGTCTTCGAGTTCTGCGTGCAGCGCTACGTGGACGCCCGGCGCACCTCCGTCGAGGACGGCGCGGCCGAGTGGAGGGAGGAGGACGCGCCCGTCCTGCCCGTGGCCACGCTGACCATCCCGCGCCAGGACATCCACACCGCCGAAGCGCGCACCTCCGCGTCGCAGGTCGACCTGCTGGCGTTCAACCCGTGGCACACCACGGAGGACTTCCGCCCCCTGGGCAACCTCAACCGTGCCCGCAAGCTCGCGTACGAGGCGAGCAGCGCCCACCGCCTGGGCCACCGCTTCCTGACCGTCGAGCCACGCCGCAACGCCCTGCTCGGGGCACCGCTCCGGGCCGCCTTCCGTACCGTGGACCGCTTCGTCCCGTGGCACCGGCTGCCCACCCCCCTCGGCCTGCTCAACCTCATGGCCTTTCGGCAGACATTGCGCCGGCACAACCTCATCGACACCGAAGTCCACGAGGCTCCGCCCCAGGCCGGGCCGGTGGAGGCCCCGCTCGACGAGGAACTGCTGGTCAGGCGCAGTTACGATGGCACGTACAACGATCTGTCGGCGCCGCGGATGGGCGCCGTCGGCGCGACCTTCGGCCGCACCATGCCCCCCGTCTACCGCCCGGACCAGTTCGACACGCCCAATCCGGTCGCCGTCAGCAGGCAACTGCTCCAGCGTGACGTGTTCATCCCCGCGACGTCGCTGAACATCATCGCCGCCGCGTGGATCCAGTTCCAAGTGCACGACTGGGTCAAGCACAAGAGGCTTCCGGTCGCCGCCAAGAGCATCGAGGTGCCGCTGCCGCCCGGCGAGACCTGGCAGAACACCCCGGGCGGACCACGGGAGAAGGTGATGCGCTTCGGTGCGGACGAGGCGGTGGATCCACCCGGCGGCGGGCGGCCGCCGATCGTGTTCGCCGGCGAGGTCTCGCACTGGTGGGACGGTTCGGAGCTCTACGGCGGCGACCTGTCCGTCGCGAACTCGCTTCGCGATCCCGATGGCGGCGCCGGGCTCCGGCTGGAGGAGGGGCACCTGCCCAGCGGCTCGAACGGCGTCCCGCGCACCGGATTCACGGACAACTGGTGGCTCGGCCTCAGCGCCATGCACACCCTGTTCGCCCGTGAGCACAACGCGGTGTGCGAAGCCCTGCGGCACGAATATCCGCGCATGAGCGAAGACCGGGTGTACCACACGGCGCGGCTGATCGTCTCCGCCCTGATCGCGAAGATCCACACGGTCGAATGGACTCCCGCGATCCTCGCCACCAAGACGCTCGACATCGGTATGAAGACCAACTGGCAGGGGCCCCCGAAGAACTGGCTCGACCAGCTGGGCGTCTGGCTGCTGGAGGCGAACGGGCAGAAGGGCATCCCCAAGACCCTGCCCGACCACCACGGTGCCCCGTACTCCCTCACGGAGGAGTTCGTCACCGTCTACCGGATGCACCCCCTGATCCCCGACGACTACGAGCTCATCGACCACCGGTTCGGCCGTCGGCTCGACACCCTGGGCTTCACCGAGGTCCAGGGCGCCGCTGCGGAGCCGCTGATGCGCAAGACCGGTCTGGTGAACACCCTGTACTCGCTGGGCATCGCCCACCCGGGGGCGATCACTTTGCACAACTTTCCGCGCGCCCTGCAGGCGTTCGAGCGGGACGGGGAGGTGATCGACCTCTCCGTGGTCGACCTGGTGCGCACCCGGCGCCGCGGCGTCGCGCGCTACAACGACTTCCGCGCCGGCCTGCACAAGCCGCGGATCCGGCGGTTCGAGGACCTCTCCGCCGATCCGGATACGGTCGCACGGCTTCGGGACGTGTACCCCTCGGTGGACGACATCGACACCATGGTGGGGCTCTTCGCCGAGAATCCGCCCGCGGGCTTCGGCTTCAGCGACACCGCCTTCCGCGTCTTCATCCTGATGGCCAGCAGACGGTTGCAGAGCGACCGTTTCCTCACCGTCGACTTCCGGCCAGAGGTCTACACGCCTCTCGGCATGGACTGGATCGATCGCAACGGTATGACGAGCGTCATCCTGCGGCACTGCCCCGAGCTGGCGGGCACCCTGCCGCGCGCGGCCAGCGCGTTCGCGCCCTGGCGCCCGGTCCAGCCCGTACGCAACGACAGCGGCCCCGGCCGCGGCCGCGGCTGAGCAGGAGATGGCCATGTCCGCACCCGACCATGCAGGCCACCACGCAGGCCACCCCGGCCTGGAAGACCTTCTTTCCCGTCCGCTGTGGGAGACGGTCTTCAAACGGCGCACCCACCGCGTCAGCAGGGGCGCGTCCGTGCCGGCCGGGTCGATGAGCTATCGATCCGAGCACCGGCCGGAGCCGCTGGGCGAGCTGGAGGAAGCGGTGCTCATCGCCCTCACCGGCTCCTCGGGACTCACCATGCCCGACCGCCCCTTCGAGGACCCACGCGATCACAAACCCATCATGGCCAAGCCGAACCTGAACATGACGGGGCGGACCGCGGGCAGCCCCGACAACGCGCAGGCCACCCACTTCTTCATGATCAACGACAGTGGCACGTACTACCTGAGGAAGCTGCCTCCCTCCCCGGACCATGCGTTCGATCCCGACACGCTGATCGAACGCGCACGCCAGTCGAAGGTGCGGGTACTGGACCGCCGCCTGGACGTCGCCGAGGGGATGCGCGACTTCCCGGCGTACCTCGACTCCAACCGGTTCCTGTCCAATCGCCCCGGCACCACGCTCTTCCTGCCGGTGGTCGATCTCTCCCATCAGTACATCAACGCGCTGATGTACCTGCTCACCCAGCCCGAGGGAGCTCGGCCCACGCTCGTCGACGACCGCAACTTCTACCGCCCGGCCGGGGTACGCAAGTGGGTGCGCAGTGGCTTCCTCAACCCCGCGATCAAGATGCCGCTCGGTTCTCTGGGACCGATGCGTACCCAGGTCGAAGCCGACCTGCTGCTCCAGAACATGATGCTGGTCGCGGACGCCATGGGACTCGGTGCCTGGATCCACGCGACGGTCAGCCCCCAGATCATGCTGGGCGACCCGAAGTTCTCGCGCACCTACGGACGCATGCTGGGCTTCGACTTCGTCACGCCGAAGTTCCGCCCTGCCGACATCCTTCGCTGGCAGGTGCCGCTACCGAAATACGCCGAGCTGCGCGCCCACCCGGTGGGGCTGCGGGCCGGCGGTGAACACCTCATCAAGGGCGCCTGCCCACCCAACTACCCGTCGATGCACGACGCCGTCGATTCCGTCGTCCGTTCCAAGTTCGGGGAGAACGGCATCTACGCGGACAAGGATCTGTTCGCCTGCATCTACAAGAACGACTACGCGCAGCGGTACCTCGCCGAGGCCAGTGAGTACGACCGGCAAGTGATCGAATGCGCGCGGGACATCTGCGTGTACATCCACGAGACCCACGGGCGGTTTCCGGCACACACCGACGCCATCCACGTGCCCGGCATCTGGCTGCAGGCGCACCACGTCGAATCCGAGTACTACGACCGGTTCTTCCAGGGCGGCCTGACGGAAGCGCACCGCCGGCACACCTCGCGCTGGGACCGATGAGGGAGACCCGATGAGAGTCTACGAGGCCATCGTCAAGGGGCTGGAAGGCATCGGGGTACGAGCGGCCTTCGGCGGTGCCGGGGAGAACGCGGCGGGGCTGATGCTGGCGCTGAAGCATTCGCGGCAGATCCGGCCGGTCATCACGCGACACGAGCAGGCCGCGTCCTTCATGGCCTGCGGCTATGCCATGTACACCAACCGGCTGGGCTTCTGCTTCGCGACGGCCGGGCCGGGCGCGTTCAACCTGTTCTCGGGGCTGGCCGTGGCCATGTCCGACTCCTATCCGGTCCTGGCCGTCTCGGGGTACGCCACCATGAAATGGCGCGGATGGGGCTCGCTCAACGAGACCTCGGGAGTGAACCGCACGCCCGATTCCCAGGCCATGTTCGCGGCCACGACCAAGAAGTCCTTCCTGCTCACCGACATCGCCGACACCTGCGACGTCCTTGAGGAAGCGGTCAACACCGCATTCGAGGGAAGGCCCGGGCCCGTGCACATCCACGTGCCCGAGGACCTGACCCACCACGGCGTCGACGTCACGAACTTCCGGCCGCTGAGGCTCGACGTGAAGCCGGTCCTGCCGGACCCGGCACGGGTGGCGGAGATCGCGGCCGTACTCGCGGACGCCCTGGCACGGGGGAAGCGGATCGTGGCGCTCGTCGGCTTCGGTGCGGTACGCAGCGGGGCGGGACCGGAGATCGAGCGGCTGATCGAGCGGTTCCAGATCCCACTGCTCACCACCCTGGACGGCAAGGGCATCGTGTCCGAAGGACACCCGCTCGCGGTCGGCGTCTTCGCCGACAGCGGCCACTCCAGTGCGTGGAAGGCCTTCCGCCAGGCCGACGTCGTGCTGTGCATCGGCAATTCCCTCAATCAGCACGCCACGTTCAATTACCGCGAGGACCTGTTCGAGAACAAGCTGCTCATCCATGTGAACATCTCCGAGGGCGAGTTCCGCAAGGCCTACCGGCCCGACCACACCCTGTTGTCCGACGCGCGTCCCGCAGTGGCCGCCCTGGCCGACGCGCTGGAGCGGATGGTCGGCGAAGTACCGGCGGTCGAGATCGACGGCCGGGACTACGAGGCCCGGAAGATCACCCACCTGACGGGAAAGATCCACCCCGGAGAACTCGCGCAGTCGATCGGGCGCATGCTGCCGCCCCGGGGTGTCCTGCTCGCGGACGCGGGCGCCCACGTGGCGTGGCTCGGATATTACGTGGAGCTCGAACAGGGGCAGAACTTCCGCAAGGCCGGCTCCTTCGGGCCGATGGCCGGACACGTGAACGGAGCCCTCGGAGTCAAGGTCGCCCACCCGGACCGGACCGTCGTCGTCGGCTGCGGCGACGGGTGCTACTCGCTGTCCGGTTTCGAGCTGATGACCGCCGTCGAGCACGAGATCCCCGTCATCTGGGTCATCTTCAACGACGGGGAGTTCAAGCTGATCAAACTCTTCCAGATGGTCACGTACGCCGAGTCGGGCCTTGTCGAGTTCCAGAACCCGGACTTCGCTTCGTACGCCCGTGCATGCGGCGCGGACGGCTACCGGGTGGAGACGCTCGAGGAATTCGAGGAGGCGTTCCGCGCGGCACTGGCCTCCGGCCGGCCCACGCTCATCGACGCCAGGATCACGCGATGGGCCGTGCCGCACTACAGCCCGTCACCGGACGGCGTGATCGACGGCCTCGTCGAGACCCTCGAAGCACGCTTCCGAGACTGACGGCCCCCGTCAGCGAGTCAGCCCCGCGCGAGCGCCGGCTGGCGCGCGGCGCCCGACCACGGACGCCCGGAACCGCGCCCATGCCCACACGCCGGGGAACCGCCGGGGGCTCCGCTGCGGATCACAGGCTGCGAGGAATGCCAGGCCGCAGGACGGGGCGACCGGGTTCACCTGCGGGTCTGCCTGACCTGCGGACACAACGGCTGCTGCGACGGCTCTCCGGGGGCCATGCGTGGAAGCACGCACAGGACACCGTCCACCCCATCGCGACCGCGGTGGAGAGCCCCGGGGCGTGGTGCCGCGTCGACGACGTCTTCCTCGTACCCGCCGAGACCGCACCGGGCTCCCAGCCCCCTCGCGCCAGGAGATCACTTCACAACGCATAGAATTCGGCAATGCCCTCATATGTACCGGTACCCAAAGCCGAGCTTCACCTTCACATCGAAGGCACCTTGGAACCGGACCTCGCCTTCGCTCTGGCCGAGCGCAACGGTGTCACCCTGACCCACGCGGACGCCCTCACGTTGCGCAACGCATACGCCTTCGAGGACCTCCAGTCGTTCCTCACCCTCTATTACGAGCTGATGTCCGTCCTCGTCACGGAGGACGATTTCGCAGCGCTGGCCGAGGCCTATCTGAAGCGCGCCGCCGAGCAGGGCGTACGGCACGCCGAGATCTTCTTCGACCCGCAGGCACACACGGCCCGCGGCGTATCCTTCGGGACCGTGATCCGCGGCCTGGACCGGGCGCTCGCCCGGTCCGAAGAGCGCCACGGCATCTCCACCCGCCTCATCATGAGCTTCCTGCGCGACCGGCCCGTCTCCTCCGCGCTCGATACCCTCGCCGAGGCGCAGCCGTACCTGGAACTGATCACCGGCGTCGGGCTCGACAGCGCCGAGGTCGGCTTCCCGCCGGAGCTCTTCACCGAGGTGTACGCGCGCGCCGCCGCACTGGGCCTGCGGCGCGTCGCCCATGCCGGCGAGGAGGGCGGCCCGGAATACGTCATCGGAGCCCTGGACGCCCTCGGCGTCGAGCGCATCGACCACGGACTGCGCGCCTTCGAGGATCCGGCGCTGACCGCGCGCCTGGTCCGCGACGCCGTGCCCCTGACCCTGTGCCCGCTCTCCAACGTCCGGCTCCGCACCGTCGGCACCCTGGAGGAGCACCCCCTCCCCGCGATGATGGCGGCCGGCTTGAAGTGCACGGTCAACTCCGACGACCCCTCGTATTTCGGGGGCTACGCGGACGACAACTACACGGCCGTACGCGACGCGCTGGGCCTGTCCTCCGAGGATCTGCGCACCCTCGCACGCAACTCCTTCGAAGCGGCCTTCCTGGAGGACGACGAACAGCTCCGCTCCCGCTACCTCGCAGAGGTGGCCGCACACCGCTTCTAGTGCTGTGACCGGAAAGTCCGCTCCCCGGGGGACCTCCCCGGCGGTCGGCGTGCATCCACCGGGGGGCCGGGCGCCGAAGGACAAGCGGGTGCGCGGTAGCCCGCCGCCTTCTCGAACAGCAGAAGGAGCGACAGCCGTGATCACTGTGGAACGCACCTTTCTCATCGAGGTTCCGCTCGACGCCCTGATGGCCTACCTGGAGGACTTCGGGCATGCCGAGGAATGGGACCCCGGCACGGTGCGCTGTCTCCGCGTCGACGAGGGGCCCGTGCGGCCCGGCTCCAGTTGGCAGAACACCTCGCGGTTCCGCGGGCGCACCACCGATCTGGTCTACCGCCTCGATTCCCGCGGGCCGCGCCAGCTGGTGTTCATCGGGGTGAACAAGACCGTGACGGCGAGGGACGTGATGCGCTTCGAGCCCCGTTCGGCGGCCTCGACGCGCCTCACCTACGTCGCCTCGCTACGGTTCCGGGGCTTGGCCAGACTGGCCGAGCCGTTCTTGAGACGGGAGTTCGAGGCGCTGGCGGACAAGGTGGCCGGACGTCTGCCGTCCGCGGTGCGGGCCCATCACCGCGAAGACTGACGCCCCGGCCCCGTCGAACCCGGCAGACGCCGCACGGCGCGTGTCATGCGCGGGTTGGCCTCTAGCAAGGTGCGGTGACGGTCCAGGAAGGACCAGGACCCGACGGTGTACGGGCACGCCCGTGCACCGGTTCGCTCCGTGGGCCTGTACGGGCAGCCCGCGCACAGGTCGCTCATGCGGTGGATGTGGGCGCCGCCCGAGGTGCAGGGCTTGGTGGTCATCAGTCCGCCGTCGGCGTACTGCGACATCCCCACCACGTTGGGCAGCATCACCCAGTCGTCGGCCGGGTGCCAGCCCTGCTGGAGGGCGGGACTGCCCAGGATCATCAGGCGCGGGATGTGGTGCGTCCATCCCGTGTCCCGGACCTGCGCCAGCACGGTGGACAGGCAGCGGACCTCCACGGCGTCGGCGTCCATGCGGGCGGACCAGTCGGGAACCGGCGTGTGGTGGCGCAGTCGTTGCGGTGGCTCCACCTGCTGGAGCAGTGCCTGCTGTGGCACGGTCGCGGCGATCGCGACTGGGGCGCCTCGCGGTTCTGCGAGCGGGACATCCTCGCCTCTCCGCAGCTGAGGGTGGTCTGGCCGCGCGAGCGGCGCCGAACCGGCCCGGCCGTGGTCACGGGCTGACGGCCAGGAACAGGTACGCGGCCAGGATCACGAGGTGCACTCCGCCCTGGAGGAGGGTCGCCCGGCCGGGCGCGATGGTGAGGGCGCTGACCACGACGGTCAGGGCGAGCAGCACCATGTGGATCGGCCCGAGGCCCAGCAGCAGCGGCCCGGAGAGCCAGATGGAGGCGAGCGCGATGGCCGGGATGGTCAGGCCGATGCTCGCGATGGCCGAGCCGTACCCCAGGTTGAGGCTGGTCTGGACGCGGTCGCGGCGGGCGGCGTTGACGGCGGCGARGGTCTCGGGGGCCAGCACCAGCAGGGCGATGATGACGCCGACGACGGCATTGGGCAGGCCGGCCTTGGCCACCCCCGCCTCGATGGCGGGCGAGACGGACTTGGCGTCGCCGACGACGGCGACGAGTGCGACGAGCAGCAGGCCGAGGCTGATCAGGGTGGCGCGGACGGTGGGCGGCGCGGCGTGGCCGGCGTCCCCGTCCGCGCCGGCCCCCTCGGCCCCCGTGCCCCCGGTGCCCCCGGTGCCCCCGGAGGAGCCGGCCCCGGTGGCCACGGGCAGGAAGTAGTCCCGGTGGCGGACCGTCTGGACGGCGATGAACAGCCCGTACAGGGCGAGCGAGGCGACCGCGGCGAAGGTCAGCTGGGCGGTGGAGAACTCCGGACCCGGCTTGCTGGTGGTGAACGTCGGCAGGACCAGGCTGAGGACGGCCAGGGTCGCCACGGTGGCCAGCGCCGCACCGGAGCCCTCGGCGTTGAAGACGGCGACCCGGTTGCGCAGGGCACCGACGAGCAGGGACAGGCCGACGATGCCGTTGCAGGTGATCATCACGGCGGCGAAGACCGTGTCCCGGGCGAGGGAGGCGGTCTTGTCGCCGCCGTCGGCCATCAGGGTGACGATCAGGGCCACTTCGATGACCGTGACGGCGACGGCGAGGACGAGCGAGCCGAAGGGTTCCCCCACCCGGTGCGCGACCACTTCGGCATGGTGCACGGCCGCCATCACCGCTCCCGCCAGACACAGGGCGACCAGGCCCACGGCGAATCCGGGCAGCTCCCGTCCCCAGCTGAAGACGAGCGCGATGAGCGCCACCACGGGGACGATGACGGTCCAGTCGGTCAGGGGTGATTTGCTCGTTGCCGTACTCATATCAGCCAACTTGCCAGAAGTGTGCTCCCGGTGCGGCGCATACCGCTTCCCGGGGGCGCTGACGTGGCACTTCTCACGCGGCCCCCGGGCGTGGCGGGCCGGTCAGACGGCGCGTTCCCGGCCCTCCCAGTAGGGGTCGCGCAGCCGGCGCTTGTAGAGCTTGCCGTTCGGGTCGCGGGGCATCACCTCGATGAAGTCGACGGACTTCGGGCGCTTGTAGCCGGCCAGGTGGCGCTCGCAGTGGCCCAGGATCTCGGCGGCCAGCGCCTCGCCCGCCTCGAAGCCCTCGGCGGGCTCGATGACGGCCTTGACCTCCTCGCCCCAGGAGTCGTGCGGGATGCCGAAGGCCGCGGCGTCCGCGACCGCCGGGTGGGTGAGCAGGGCGGATTCGATCTCCGCCGGATAGATGTTCACCCCGCCCGAGATGATCATGTCGATCTTGCGGTCGCGGAGGAAGAGGTAGCCCTCCTCGTCGAGCAGCCCGAGGTCGCCGACGGTGAAGAAGTCGCCGATGCGGTTCTTCCTGGTCTTGCCCTCGTCCTTGTGGTAGCTGAAGCCGCCGGTGTTCATCTTGATGTAGACGGTGCCGAGTTCGCCCGGGGGCAGCCGGTTGCCGTCGTCGTCGTGGATGGCGAGCTCGCTGATCGGCCAGGCCCTGCCGACGGTTCCCGGCTTCTTGAGCCAGTCCTCGGCGGTGGCGAAGGCCCCGCCGCCCTCGCTCGCCGCGTAGTACTCCTCCACGCAGCGGCCCCACCAGTCGATCATCGCCCGCTTGACGTGGTCGGGGCAGGGGGCGGCGCCGTGGATGGCGTGCCGCATGGAGGAGACGTCGTAGGCGTCCTTGGTGGCCTGCGGGAGGGCGAGCAGGCGGTGGAACTGGGTGGGGACCATGTGGGTGTGCGTGCAGGAGTGGCGGTCGATCAGGCGCAGCATCTCCTCGGGGCTCCACTTGTCCATCAGCACCAGCGGGTGCCCGATGTGCAGGGATGCGCCCGCGAACTGGAGGACGGCGGTGTGGTAGAGCGGCGAGCAGACGAGGTGGACGTTGTCGTCGAAGGGGCGGATGCCGAAGATCCCGAGGAAGCCGCCCAGGTACGTCTCCTCCGGGAGCTTGCCGGGCAGCGGGCGGCGGATCCCCCGAGGGCGTCCGGTGGTGCCCGAGGTGTAGTTCATGACCCAACCGAGGGTGCGGCCGTCCGGGGGCGTGGCGGGGTGCCCGTCGAGGAGTTCGGCGTACGGGCGGAAGCCGGGGACGGCGCCGACGGCGTAGCGGTGGTGCGCGGGCAGGCCGGCCTCGTCCGCCGCGGCGGTGGCGGGGTCGGCGAAGCGCTCGTGGGCGACGAGGACCTTGGCGCCGGAGTCGGAGACGATCCAGGCGATCTCGGGGCCGACGAGGTGGTGGTTGACCGGGACCAGGTAGAACCCGGCCTGTGAGGCAGCGAGGTAGGCGGTGAGGAACTCGACGCCGTTGGGCAGGACCACGGCGAGGACGTCACCGCGCTCCAGCCCGGCGGCCCGCAGGCCGTGGACCATCCGGTTGACGTCGGCGTGCAGCCGGCCGGCGGACCACGCCCCGCCGTCGGGGGTGACGAGGACGGTCCGGTCCGGGTCGGCGCCCGCCTGGGCCCAGAATCCGTTGGGGCGCTGTGGGTCGGTCATGACGGTGGCGTTCCTCTCTCAGGCCCGGCCGGCGATCCGGCTGACCCGGTCGACGGCGCGTTCGAAGCCGGCGGTGAGTTCGTCGAAGACGGCCCGGACGCTGCGCTCGCTGTTCATCCGGCCGACGATCTGGCCCACGGGGGTGCCGAGCAGCGCCTGGACCTCGTACTTCTGGATCCGGGAGACGGCTTCGGCGACGAGCAGGCCCTGGAGCGGCATGGGCAGCGGGCCGGGTCCGTCCGGGTCGTCCCAGGCGTCGGTCCACTCGGTGCGCAGCTGGCGCGCGGGCTTGCCGGTGAGGGCGCGGGAGCGGACGGTGTCGCCGGACCCGGCGGCGAGGAGCTTCTCGGTGAGGGCGCGGGAGTGCAGGTCGGCCTCGGTGGTGGTGAGCCAGAGGGAGCCGAGCCAGGCGCCCTCGGCGCCGAGGGCGAGGCCGGCGGCGATCTGCTCGCCGCTGCCGATGCCGCCGGCGGCCAGGACCGGCAGCGGGGCGACGGCTTCGACGATCTCCGGGACCAGGACCATGGTGGCGATGTCGCCGGTGTGGCCGCCGGCCTCGTACCCCTGGGCGACGACGATGTCGATGCCGGCCTCGGCGTGGCGGCGGGCGTGCTTGGCGCTGCCGGCGAGGGCGGCGACGAGGACGCCGTGTTCGTGGGCGCGGGCGATGACGTCGGCGGGCGGGGAACCCAGGGCGTTCGCGAGGAGTTTGACGGGATAGTCGAAGGCGACGTCGAGCTGGCTCCGGGCGACCTGTTCCATCCAGCCGGTGATCCGCCAGCCGGAGGCCTCGCCCTCCGGCAGTTCGGGCACGTGGTGTTTGGCGAGGGTGTCCCGGACGAAGGCGCGGTGCCCGGCCGGGATCATCGCCTCGATGTCCGCCTCGCCGATGCCGTCGACCGCCTTCTTGGCGGGCATGACCACGTCGAGCCCGTAGGGCTTGCCGTCGGTGTGCTCCTGCATCCAGTCGAGATCGCGCCTGAGGTCGTCGGGGGCGGTGTAGCGGACGGCGCCGAGGACGCCGAATCCACCCGCGCGGGTGATGGCCGCGGCGACCGCCGGGAAGGGCGTGAAGCCGAAGATGGCGTGTTCGACTCCCAGTTTCCTGCTCAGCTCCGTCTCCATGGCCGTGAGGATGCCGCAGGGCACCGTCCGAGGGAAGAGGTTTTCTGATGCAGTGTCAGATTCTTTGACGGCCGGTCGGTGCGGAGGGTGCGCGGCGGGCGGGCAGATAGCCAGTAGCGTGCGCGGGCAGGAACAGGAGGGCCGGACATGGGCGGTTCGGGTACGGGATCAGGGGCGGCCGGGAGCGGTGGCGCGATGAACCGCAGACGACTGGGGGCGCGGCTGCTGGCGCTGGGCGGGGTGCTGGTCCTGCACGCCGCGCTGCCCGGGCAGGGCGCGGGAGCGGCGGGCGGCGGCGCCGCCGAGCGGCGGGCCCTGCAGGGGCTGCGGCTGCGCTACGGCTCCGCCCGCCAGGCGGGGTTGCTGGAGCGGCACCTGGAGGGGGTCGCGGAGGAGGCCCGGCGTTTCCTCGGCCCCTCCCCCGAACACCCTTACTACGCCGGGGCCGTGGTCCTCGCGGGGCGCGGCCGTACGGTGGCGCTGCACCGTGCGATGGGCGACGCCGTCCGGTACGCCGACTACGACGGGCGCACCGACCGGCCGCGGGAGTTCCCCGCCGCCGAGCGGATCGCGATGGCCGAGGACACCGTCTTCGACCTCGCCTCGCTGAGCAAGCTCTTCACCTCCATCCTGGCCGTGCAGCAGATGGAACGGGGCCTGCTGGAGCTGGAGGCCCCGGTCGAGCGGTACCTCCGGGAGTTCACCGGCGGGGGCAAGGAGGCCATCACGGTCCGGCAGCTGCTCACGCACACCTCGGGGCTGCGCTCATGGGCGCCGTTCTACCAGGAGTCCACCCGGGCCGGACAGTTGAGGCTGCTGTGGTCGGTGCGCCCCCAGGACACCCCTGGGACCGTGTACCGCTACTCCGACCTGAACCTCATCACGTTGCAGCTGCTCCTGGAACGGATCACCGGTCACACCCTGGACGTCCTGCTCCAGGAGGAGATCGCCATCCCCCTCGGGATGCACCGCACCCGGTACAACCCGCCGCTGTCCTGGCGCCGGGTCACCGCCGCGACCGAGGTGCAGCGGCCGCCCTGGTCGGGCCTGGACCGGGGACTGGTGTGGGGCGAGGTCCACGACGAGAACGCCCACGCACTCGGCGGGGTCGCGGGCCACGCCGGGGTCTTCGGCACCGCCTGGGACCTGGCGGTCCTCTCCCGCACCCTGCTCGACGGCGGGGCCTACGCGGGCCGGCGCATCCTGCGCCCCGCCTCCGTCGAGCTGCTCTTCACCGACTTCAACACGGCCTTCCCCGGTGACGACCACGGCCTCGGCTTCGAGCTCTACCAGCACTGGTACATGGGCGCCATGGCCACCCCGCACTCGGCGGGACACACCGGGTTCACCGGCACCTCGCTGGTCCTGGACCCCTCCACCGACTCCTTCCTCGTCCTGCTGGGCAACTCCGTCCACCCGGTGCGGACCTGGCGGGCCGGCAGCGCGCCGCGGGTGGCGACCGGCAACCGGTTCGCCCGGGCGGTACCCGTCCGCACCCGGCACGGCGGGCCCGCCTGGTACTCGGGGATGGACACCGCGGGCTCCGGCACCCTGACCCTGCCTCCCCTCACCCCGGCGACCGCCTCGGCCCGGCTGCGCTGCGCCGTCTGGTGGGACACCGTGCCCGGTGGGGGCGCCTTCCACGTGGAGGCGTCCGCCGACGGGGCGGCGTGGGAGCCGCTGCCCTTCACCACCGTCCGCGCCACCGGCGGCACCCCCGAGTCCTGGCCGCAGGGCAGCGCGGGCGGCTGGTCGGGCCGCATCTGGCACCGTCTGGAGGCCCCGCTGCCCGGCTGGGCGGGCCGCGAGGTCAGGCTCCGCTTCCGCCACGCCGCGACCGGCCGCTACGTGGGGCGGGGGGTCTACGTGGACGTCGTCCGGGTGGCCGAACCGGCCCGGCTCCTGTTCTCCGAGGACCGGCCGGCGGACGCGGCCCGCGTGGAGGCCGTCGGCTGGACGCGCTCGGCGGACTGAGGGCGCCACCTGCGGGCCGAAGCCGCCCCGGCCCGCAGGCTCCGGCCCGTCGACACCCGACCCTCGACACCGGCCCGTCGACACCCGCCCCTCGACACCAGGCCGTCGACACCCGCCCCTCGACACCGGCCCGTCGACACCCGACCGCCGGCTCCGGCCCGTCAGCCCTGGACGAGGCAGAAGGGATGGCCCGCGGGATCGGAGAAGACGCGCCAGTCACGCTCGGGCGGCCCCTGTTCCAGGAGGCGCGCGCCGAGGGCGAGGACCTGCTCCTGGCCGCGGTCGAGGTCCGGGACGGCGAGGTCGAGGTGGAACTGCTGCGGCCGCTGCGGGCCGGGCCAGGTCGGCGGCCGGTGCCCGACGGCCCGCTGGAAGCACAGCACCTGCCCGTTCGGCGTGTGCAGCGTGGCCCAGTCCTCGTCCACGGACCAGCGCCGGTCCGGGCGGTTGACCTCCCCGCCCAGCAGGCCCGCGTAGAACTCGGCGAGCCCCAGGGGCTCCGGACAGTCCAGCACCACGCACTGCAGTTCGGCAATCATGGCCGCAGCCTACGGCGCGGCCAGCGCCGCATCGATCATGAGGCGGGCCGTGCGGGCCAGTTCGGCGGGATCCGGCGCCGGACGCGTTCCCGCCAGGGCGCCCGCGAGGCGGTCGTAGAGCAGTCCGTCCGTCCAGGCGGCCAGCAGCTCGGCCTGCGCCTGCGGCCGCTCGGCACCGAGCGCCCCGAGGAGTCCGGCGGCGCGCGCCCGGACGGCCAGGCCCGCGCGGAGCAGTTCGGGGGCCGCCTCCGGAGTGCGGGCGGCCTCCAGGCTCAGTTCGAAGCGGGCCAGCTGGCGCTCCCGCCCCTCGGTCAGCCACCGGTACAGGAGCGCGCCGAGCGCCCGCGCCGCCGCGTCCCGGTCCCACGGGCCGGGCGGGCGGGCGTCCTCCTCGAAATCGGCGAGGTCCAGCTCGGCCAGCCGCCGATAACAGGCTCCGACCAGTGCGGCACGGGTGCGGAAGTAGTACGAGGTGCTGCCCGCGGGCAGCCCCGCGGCTCCGTCGACGGCCCGGTGGGTCAGGCTCCGCAGTCCGCCGGCCGCGACCAGGCCGATCGCGGCGTCGGAGATCAGGGCGCGGCGGTCCGGGGCGGGCGCGGTCCGCGCGCCGGCCGGGCCGCCGGATTCGGGGGTGGACATGCCGCCACTCTACAGCTGTAGAGTTGCGGCGACACCCTCTACGGATGTAGAGGGTCGGAGCCGATATGGGGGAGGCCGCACCATGAACGAGAGTCCGCGTCACGCCGTCGTCGCGGGCGCGGGGATCGGGGGGCTCACCGCCGCCCTGGCCCTGCACCGCCACAGCTGGAAGGTCACCGTCTGCGAGCGGACGGCCGGGCCGGCCGTCGCGGGTGCGGGCATCGTGCTCGCGCCGAACGCTCTGCGGGCCCTGGAGGCGATCGGGTTCGACGCGGGACGGGCGGCGGGCCGCGCCGCCCCGGCCGCCATGGGGGTGCGCCGCCCCGACGGGTCGTGGCTGGTCCGCGCCGACACCGCCGCGCTCACCGCACGCTACGGCCGGCCCCCGCTCGCCGTGCACCGGGCGGCCTTCGCCGGCGCCCTGGCGGACTCGCTGCCCGCCGGTGCCCTGCGCTACGGCACCGCCGTCACCGGCGTGGACACGGCCGACGGGCGCACGGTGGTCCGTACGGACGCCGGGGACCTCCCCGCCGATCTGCTGGTCGCCGCCGACGGCATCCACAGCCCCTTGCGCCGCCGGTGCTTCCCCGATCACCCGGGCCTGCGCTACAGCGGGGAGACCGCCTGGCGCACCGTCCTGCCCGCCGGGGGACCCGCCCTGCCCGGAGCCTTCGAGACCTGGGGCCGCGGCCGGCGCTTCGGGGCGGTCCCGCTCTCCGACGGCCGCGTCTACGCCTACGCCACCGCCGTCGTCCCCGAGGGCCACCGCCCCGCCGACGTGCTCGGCGAACTCCTGGACCGCTTCGGCGACTGGCACGACCCGGTCCCGGCGCTGCTCGGGCGGTTCGACCCCGGGGCCGTCCTCCAGCACGACCTGCACGACCTGGCGGCCCCGCTCCCCCGCCTGCACGACGGCCGGACCGCCTGGATCGGCGACGCCGCCCACGCGATGACCCCCCACCTCGGCCAGGGCGGCTGCCAGGCGATCGAGGACGCCGTCGTCCTGGCCCGTCTGACGGCCGATGCAGACCAGGTGCCCACCGCGCTCGCCGCCTACACCCGGGCCCGCCTCGCCCGCACCGATGCGATCCGGCTCCGCGCCCGCCGGGCCGGCCGGCTCTCGATGCTCTCCAACCCCCTGGCCGTGGCCGCCCGCGACCTGGCCGTGCGCCTCCTGCCGGCCGGTGCCGCGCAGCGCGCCCTGGACGACCTGTACAACGGGTTCACCCTCCCGGAGCAGCCGGAATGAAGACCGTGCCCGTCGGCGTTCGCACTCGTTGTCGGGACTGCTGACCGTTCGACACGAAAGCAGGCGGAAAACACATGACGACCGAGATCGACTGGGAACACCCCACCGACCCGAGGGCCGGAAGCTGGCAGCTGGACCACGTCAGGCTCTACGTCGGCTCGAACGGGGCCGAGGGCCATCACTGGAACGGCACCCAGACCCTCCTCCTCACCACCGTGGGCCGGGTGTCCGGCAACCCGGTGCGCACGCCCCTCATCTACGGCGAGGCCGACGGCCGCTACCTCGTCGTCGCCTCCAAGGGCGGGGCGGACGAGGCCCCCCTGTGGTACCGGAACCTGACCGCCGACCCCCGGGTGCGCGTCCAGGTCGGCTCCGAGGTCCGCCAGGGGACCGCCCGCACCGCCACCCCCGAGGAGCGCGCCACGTACTGGCCGCTGATGGTCGGTCACTGGCCCGCGTACGACGAGTACCAGGCGAAGACCGACCGCGAGATCCCGGTCGTGGTGATCGAGCCGGTCTGACGGGGAGCGGGGCCGGGCCCGCGGGCGGGGCCCGGCCGGTGCCCCCGCGGTCAGTGCCCCAGCACCGCCATCGCCGCGTTGTGTCCGGGGACCCCGCTGACGCCGCCGCCGCGCACCGCGCCCGCGCCGCACAGCAGGACACCCCGGTGCGCGGTGGCCACGCCCCAGCGCCCGGCGGCGTCGGCCTCGGGGTCCGCGTAGGGCCAGGACAGGTCGCGGTGGAAGATGTGCCCGCCGGGCAGGCGCAGTTCGCGCTCCAGGTCCAGCGGGGTCTTGGCCTCGATGCAGGGGCGGTCGTCGGCGTCGAAGGCCAGGCAGTCGGTGAGCGGCTCGGCCAGGTGGGCGTCCAGCTGGGCCAGCGTGGCCGTCAGGAGCACCTCGCGGGCCTGCTGGTTGTCGTGGCCGAACAGCCGCGCCGGGGTGTGCAGTCCGAAGAGGGTGAGTGTCTGGCAGCCCCGCTCCGCGAGCTCCGGCCCGAGGATCGAGGGGTCGGTCAGCGAGTGGCAGTAGATCTCCGAGGGCGGTACGGACGGGAGTTCCCCTGCGGCGGCCTCCGCGTGGGCGCGGCGCAGCTGCTCGTACCCCTCGGCGATGTGGAAGGTGCCGCCGAAGGCCTCCCGGGGGTCCACCGAGGCGTCGCGCAGCCGGGGCAGCCGGCTCAGCAGCATGTTGACCTTGAACTGGGCCCCTTCCGGGGCCGGGACGGCCGGGTCCGGTTCCTCTCCGAGGAGTTCGGCCAGCGCCCGGGGTGAGGCGTTGACCAGGACGTGCCGTGCGACGACGGTGCCCTCCCCCGCCGCCGTGCGGAAGGTCACCTCGGCGGGCGCGGTCCCGTCGGTGTGGATCCGCAGCGCCTCGTGCCCGGTGACGATCTCGGCGCCGGCCGACCGGGCGGCGTCGGCGAGCGCGTCGGTCAGGGCGCCCATGCCGCCGACCGGTACGTCCCATTCGCCGGTTCCGCCGCCGATGACGTGGTAGAGGAAGCAGCGGTTCTGGACCAGCGTGGGGTCGTGGGCGTCGGCGAACGTGCCGATCAGCGCGTCGGTGAGGGCCACCCCGCGCACGAGGTCGTCGGCGAAGCGCTCCTCCAGCGCCACGCCGATGGGCTCTTCGAACAGGGTCCGCCAGGCCGTGGCGTCGCCGACCCGGTCCCGCAGCGCCGAACGGGTGGGCAGCGGTTCGGTCAGGGTGGGGAAGACCTTCCCGGCGACCTCGGCCGTCATGGCGTAGAAGGCGCGCCAGTTGTCGTACTCCCGCTCCGAGCCGGTGAGGCGGGCGAAGGACTCCCGGGTCCGGTCCTCGCCGCCGCCGACGAGGAGTCCGCCGGGGGCGCCGCCGCGGACGTGGGGGGTGTACGAGGACACCGTGCGCCGGCGGACCCGGAAGCGCAGGCCCAGCTCACGGACGATCTTCGCGGGGAGCAGGGAGACGAGGTAGGAGTAGCGCGAGAGGCGGGCGTCGACCCCGGCGAAGGGCCGGGTGGAGACGGCGGCCCCGCCGGTGCGCCCCAGCCGTTCCAGGACCAGCACCGAGCGGCCCGCGCGGGCCAGGTAGGCGGCGGCGACCAGGCCGTTGTGGCCTCCGCCCACGATCACCGCGTCGTACACCTCGTGCGCGAATCCCCGGGAGGCCCTCGTGGCTGTCATGGCTCTTGGTAGCACACCTGGCCGAGCCGCTCCAGACAGTGTGCCTCGTCGGCGTGGGCCAGGGCGGTGTCCGGGTGCTCGTCGCCCAGGGACCGTTCGCGGATGCCGGACAGGTCCCGGTAGATGGGCAGGGCCTCGTCCCAGCGGCCCAGGCGGCCCAGCCCCACCGCGAGTTCGCGCCGGCTGACCAGGGTGTCCGGGTGTTCGGCCCCCAGGGCCTTGGCGCGGGCGGCGCCGACCGCGCGGGCCTCGGCCACGGCCTCCTCCCAGCGGTCCAGCCGCCCGAGGTTGACGCCGAGGACGTGGCGGGCGCGCAGGGTCTCCGGGTCGGAGGCGCCGTAGGCCCGGGTGCGGTCGCGGACCAGGGAGCGGAACAGGTCGAGGGCCTCGGCGGCGCGGCCGGTGCGGCCGAGCGCGATGCCGGTCTCGTAGCGGGCGGCGAGGGAGTCGGGGTGGTCGCGGCCGAGTACGCGCTCCCGTACGGCGGCGACGTGGCGGAAGCCCGTCAGGGCCTCGCCCCAGCGGCCCAGCCGGCCGAGGGAGTAGGCGGCCTCGTAGCGGGTCCGCAGGGTGTCCGGGTGCTCGGCACCGAGGACGGCGGCCCGGTCGGCCGCCACCTCGGCCGCGGCGCCGTGGGCTTCGGCGTGCCGGCCCAGGGCGCTCAGGGCGCAGGCCAGGCTGTGGCGGCAGCGCAGGGTGTCGGGGTGGCGCGGGCCCGCGGTGCGGACGAGGGCGGCGAGCACCGCGCGGTAGGTCTCGTACGCCTCGCCGTGCCGGCCGAGCCGCCCCAGCTCGTACGCCTCCTCCTGGCGCGCCGCGAGGGTGTCGGGGTGGTCCGGGCCCAGGAGCCTCGCCCGCCCCTGGGCGACGGCCGCGTAGACGGAGAGGGCCTCCTCGGGGCGGCCGGCGCGGCTGAGGACGAACGCGCGGGTGTGCCCGGCGTCGAGCGCGTCGGGGCGGTCCGCACCGGGTGCGGCGGGGGTGGCTTCGAGCCCGCGGACGGGGGTGAGGCGCGGGTCCTCGGCGGGYGCGGGCCGCAGGATCCGCTGCTCCCCCGAAGCCGCGACCGGGCCCGTACCGGAACCCGTTCCGACGCCCCGGCCCCAGCCCGCGACCGGGCCAGGGCCCGTACCGGCGCCGGGGGCATGGCCCGTGGCGGGCGTCGCCGGGCGGGCCGCGGTCCAGGAGCCGGTGAGCACGGCCCACTCCCCGGACGCTGGCCGGGCGTCGATCCCGGCCTTGCGTCCGGCGGTCATCCCCGTGGCCCACGCGGGCAGCGGCGGGTGCGCGACAGTCGGCCCGCCGGCGCCGGAGCGGCCCTCGACGAGGCGCCGGTGCAGGTGGCGGGCGTCGCCGGGGCGGTCCTCGGGGCGCTTGGCGAGGAGTTCCAGGACCAGCTGCTCGAAGTGGGCGGGCAGCTCGGGGCGGTGGTCGCGCAGCGGTACGGGGACGTTGTCGCGGTGGCCGACGAGCACGGACCAGGAGTCGCCGAGGTCGAAGGGCGGGGCTCCGGTGGCGATCTCGTAGAGGACGCAGCCGAGGGAGTAGAGGTCGCTGAGGTGGTCGACCTCGCCGCCCGCGATCTGCTCCGGCGACATGTAGTGGGGGGTGCCCATGGCCATGCCGCCGCCGGTGAGCTTGGCGGTGAAGCCGATGTCGTGGGCCAGCCGCGCGATGCCGAAGTCACAGATCTTCACCGTGCCGTCGGTCAGCCGCATGATGTTCGCGGGCTTGAGGTCGCGGTGGACGACGCCCTGGTCGTGGGTGTAGCCGAGGGCGGCGGCCATCTGCTCGGCGATGTCGAGGACCACGTCGACGGGGAGCGGGCGCGCCTCGTTGTCCTCCATCAGCTGGCTGAGGTTGCGGCCTTCGAGCAGTTCCATGACGAGGTAGAGGGGACCGCCCGCCGCGCTGTCGTCGCCGAAGTCGTGGACGACGGTGACGCCCCGGTGCTGGAGCGAGGCCGCGACCCGGGCCTCGCGGCGGAAGCGCTCGCGCAGGACCTGGGTGAAGTGGGCGTCCTGCTCGGGCCCGATGGGCTTGAGGCACTTCACCGCGACCTGACGGCCGAGCGATTCGTCGCGGGCGCGCCACACCTCGCCCATGCCGCCGCGCCCGATCAGATCGAGTGACCGGTACCGGCCCTGGATCAGTCTGGACTCCGCCATGTCTTAAAGCCGCCCCCGTCGTCGTGCCGCGCCCTCCTCGGCCGGTCCAGTATGGCCGCTGGTGTACGCAGTGTGTACGCGGAGGGGCGGCTCCCGGGGCCCAGCCGGCGCATCGCTTTCAAGATGTGACCTGGAGGCAGCCGCCAGCGTAGACCTGCGGGAATGCTGCGCAACACGCGACCCGTGAGGCGCAGGCGCCGGGTGACGTCGCGCGGGGGCGGAGCGTTGCGCCCGTAGAGCCGGTGCGCCCAGTCGGGGAGGGTCCCGTAGGCGATTCCGGCGAGCGGTCTCCACAGCAGGTTTCGGCCAGGGACGAGGAGGGGGTGTACGGGTGGGGCGCGCAGGAAGTCGTCGACGGCGCGGGCGTCGGCCCCGGCCGCGAGGCGGGGGCGGACCTCCTCGAAGTACGCGGCGAGCGCGGCGGTGTCGGCGGGCACGTCGGCCGGGTCGAGGCCGACGAGGCGGGCGTTCACCCGGTTCTCGTCCACGTAGCGGTCGGCCTGGTCCGGGGTGAGGGGGACGCCGGAGCGGAGCAGGACGTGGAGGAAGCTGTCGATCTGCGCGCAGTGCACCCACAGCAGCAGTTCGGGGTCGTCGACGCGGAAGCGCTCCCCCGTGTCCGGGTCGGTGGCGGACAGCCGGCCGTGGAGCGCCCGGACCCGGGCTCCGGCCCCCTCGGCGTTCTCGGTGGTGCCGTAGGTGAGGGTGCCGACGAAGTCGGCGGTGCGCAGCAGCCGGCCCCAGGCGTCCCGGTGGAAGGAGCTGTTCGCCATCACCCCGCGCACGGCGCGCGGGTGGAGGGCCTGGAGGTAGAGCGCGCGGACGCCGGCGATCCACATGACCGGGTCGCCGTGGCACTGCCAGGTGACGGACCCGGGCCCGTAGAGCCCCGGGTCCGCACCCCCGTACGGAGCTGCGTTCATGGCCCGCCTCCCGCCGGGGAGCCTACCCGGGCGGGGACCGGCCCACCCGTGAGCCGGGGTACCGGCGGATCCGCAGGGTGGCGGGGCCCTCCCCCCGGTCGTCGCGGCCGTGTGGTGGCGTCAGGCCCGCAGGGCGGCCATCCAGGCCTCGACCTCGTCCGACCTGCGCGGCAGGGCCGCCGAGAGGTTCTCGTTGCCGTCCTCGGTGACGAGGATGTCGTCCTCGATCCGGACCCCGATGCCGCGGTACTCCTCGGGCACGGTCAGGTCGTCGGCCTGGAAGTACAGGCCGGGCTCGACGGTGAGCACGACGCCGGGTTCGAGGACGCCGTCGGCGTACGTCTCGGCGCGGGCGGCGGCGCAGTCGTGGACGTCGAGGCCGAGCATGTGGCCGGTGCCGTGCAGGGTCCAGCGGCGCTGCAGGCCCAGCTCCAGGACGCGCTCGACGGGGCCCTCGACCAGGCCCCACTCGACGAGCTTCTCGGCGAGCACGCGCTGGGAGGCGTCGTGGAAGTCGCGGAACTTCG
>NZ_JBFRER010000054.1:0-44673 GCF_052114405.1 Streptomyces sp. M-16
CCCGGCGCCGGCGCCTGCCAGGCCCCGGCGCCGGCGCCTGCCAGGCGGGGTGGCGGGCGGTGGGCGCGCCGGGTCGTGGGGGTCGCCGCGCGGGGTGGCGTGTCCTGCCCGCTCCGTCGCCGGACGGGTTCACCGGCGACGGATRTTGGACAGCATCGGTGCATGTACTCCGTGAAGACCCTCCTGACGGCCGCGGCGACGCTCCTCACCCTCGCTGCCCCTGCCGCCGCACTCCCCACCGTTCCGGCCGTCGCGTCCGGCGCCTACCAACCCGTCGCGACGCGCCCGTGCGACGGCGCCCCGACCTGTTACGTCGACGTGACGGTGGCGCAGGTCTGGGTGAGCCCGGAGAAGGTACGGCCCGTGGACGCTCCCGCGACCGCCAATCCCGCGGACATCCACGGCTGGTTGACGGCCATGTCCCTGGACGAGCGTCGTGACGTGGCCGGCGAGACACAGGCGCTCCACCAGGCGCAGGTGACCGTCGATCAGACGGTGTGGCACGGTGGCCTCCTCTGGGACCACGTATGGGTGCACGGCCAGCCCACCCCCAGGGACGAGACGGGCCGGGGCGCCTACCCGGGTTGGATCCCCGACCGGCAGCTGACTTCCGATCACCGGCGGCCACCGGGCGGTACACACGAGGAACGCGTCGCTCGCCCCACGGCCCGGGGCTTCACCACGGCCCAGGCCGCCCTCTCGGCCGCCGGGGCGGGGCAGGCGGTCGAGTACTCGTACAACACCGCATTCCCGGTGAAAGCCGGCCCACTGCCCGGCCTCGTCACCGCCTACTCCCACAGCGGTGCCCGTGTGTTCTTCCGAGCCGGTGACCTGCAGAAAGTCCCGGCCTCCCCGAGCGGCGAGGACGTGGTCGACGCCGCACGCACCTTCCTGGGCCTGCCCTACCTCTGGTCCGGCAATTCCGGATTCGGCTACGACTGCTCCGGCCTGACCAGCCAGATCTACTCCGCCCTCGGCCTGACGATCCCCCGGGACGCCCAGCCGCAGTTCGACGCGGGTGGCGGCCGGCCGCCCGCCGGTTCGGCCGTCGGGGTGCGCATCACCGACACGAGGGACCTCAAGCCGGGGGACATCGTCGCCTTCCGCCCCGCCACCGGGACCGTTGTCACCCACGTCGGAATCTACTCGGGGACGAAGAACGGCGAACCGATGATGATCAATTCGCCCCGAACCGGTGACGTGGTCCAAGAGGAACCCATCGGCTCCACCGGCCGCGTGTACGTGGGCGCCACCCGCTTCCTCACCCGCTGACGCGGACGCAGCGCCGCCCGGCCCCACCGGCCCGACGTTCAGCGCCGTGCTCTCCGGCCGACGCTGCCGGCGGTGTCGGCAGGCGCGGCAGACCCGTGCGAGCCGGACGGCAGCGCCGCCGTCGACCGGTGAGGGAGCGGTGAGCGCTCCGAACGAGAGTGACGCCGTCGACGGGGCCCATCGGGCGTTGGTCCCTGACTCCCCTCCGCGTGCGTGCCCCCTCTCCCCGTGCTGGGCAGAGGGGGCACGGTGGTGGGGCCGGGGTCAGTGGGTCGGGTCGTCGGTGGGGGTCGCCCGTCGTGCCGTCGCACGGGCCAGGATCACCGCCGGGCCGTCGTCGTCCCCCTCGTCACCGGCCGGGCCGGACGGGGTGTCGGGGGTGTCCGGGGTCAGGGTGGTGGCGTTGACGGGCCCGCTGGCCGGGTCGTAGCCGAACGTGTTGCGCGGCTGTTCTACAGGCAGGTCCACTTGCTGGAGCCTCCGTACTGGAGATAGCCCTTGACCTGGGTGCCGTCCGTCGCGGTCGCGTACCCGCGGGCTTCCAGGCGGTACGGCTTCTGGCCGTACCCGGCGGGGTGATTACACCAGACCATGAAAACGGTGTCGTTGTGCTGGGCGGTGGTCTCCGGCCCGACGACGGAGCCGGTGAACCGCGCCCAGCCGCCGTTGTCCCAGGCGAACTGGCCGTTGGTGTGCTGGACGCGGAAGCTGCCGGAGCAGTCCTGGTTGGTGGTGCCCTGGAGGTCGCCGAGGTTCCAGTCCCGCAGGCCGCCGACGTACAGCGTGCACAGGAACGCGCCGGCGGCGTTCGCGGCGGGAGCGGCGGTCTTGCCGCTGGTCTTGGCGGCTTCTATCGCCCGCGCGGAATCGACGAGCTCCTTCGGGAGGTAGTTGGCGGGGTCCTTGGCCTTGGGGTCGGACAGGTCCAGCGTCGCCGACTGGTAGGTGTTACCGGCGCCGTCGTAGCCGTAGTGCATGACGGCGCCGGTGGTCGGCCGGGCCGCCCCGGCGGGCGCCGTCCTGGCGGACGCGTCGGCAGAGGGGGCGGGGGTTGCAGCGCTCGCTCCGGACGCCAGCGCCAGTACGAGCCCCAGAGACGAACCTGCGGTGGCCAAAGCGGACATACGCATGAACAGCTCCTCGTGCCGCGAGCTGCGGGAGCAGGGTGCGCCCGGTGTGGCGGCAGGGCAGGGACGTTAGGCGAACGCGTGGCCGATTCCCAGGACGGCCCGACGGGTGGCCGGATCGCGGGGGAGAGTGTCCGATTCCGGGAGGGAAATCACCCCTGCCCGTTCCGTCCCTTGAGATGGGCGGCGTCCATGGGTGCCCCGGATGACGGGGTTCCGTCTCGGGCAGCGCCCCTGTGGTGCTGACGCGGGGCCTCTCGTCGGCAGCCGATGCCGAACGGGATGAAGGT
The DNA here is from genome assembly GCF_052114405.1 of Streptomyces sp. M-16. NCBI lineage: Bacteria > Bacillati > Actinomycetota > Actinomycetes > Kitasatosporales > Streptomycetaceae > Streptomyces > Streptomyces sp. M-16. The sequence continues at coordinate 2,690 of NZ_JBFRER010000054.1, forward strand.
GACGTCGGCACTGGCGACCGTGCCCGGAGTGCCGGTACCCCGGATGGCGAGGCCCCGCGACGCTACGCCGACCCGCCCACCCTTGGCCTGACCCGAGCCCGAGCGACGGCCGAAACGCCAACGCCGATCCCGCCCCTGGCTGCGGCCGCCTGGGCGCGCACCCATGCGCTGCGGATCCGGCAGGGCGCACCCCGCAGAGCCTGCCGACCAGCTGCGCCGGCTCCAACACGGACACACCACCGGCAGCCCGGCGAACCGATACTCCGCATCAGCCGTGCGCCGGCCGCGGCACCGTGCGGCCCGGCGCCTGTGCCAGGCCGCCGGCCCGGGAGCACGCCCTTCCTTGCCGAAGTCGCGCCTCTTTCCCCGAGAGGCGGGCGAACTCCGTCCCGGAGTGACAACAAAGAAGAACAGGGGATGAGTCAGGATTGCCGGAATCAGTGAAAGTGCCTCAGAACAACGACCTCTCCACCTGAAGTGGCAGCTCAAGAAGCCTGCTCCCCGCACCCGCGGGGATGACCCCCGGGCCTTGAACGATCACYACCACGAGGACCCAGATGGAGGCCTGTCCTGCTCCGTAAGCCCGGAGAGACCGCTGGGCGTCTCGGCTGCGGGTCTGTGACTACCGCCAGGCCTGTCGTCGAGGCGGCCCGCAATGGTGACCAAGCGCGATGCCGTGGCTGGACTCGCCGACCGGGCCGCCGCCGTGGCGGCCGGTCTCCGCCTGAGGACAATGCGGTGGCACGGGGCGAAGATGCCCCGGAACGCAGCCCCAGGCGCCACTCGTGAGCGGGGGCGTTTTGACCAGTGCGGATGCCCAGGGCCCGCTATCGGAGGGGGTGCTGGACGGCGATGGCGTTGAGCTGGACGTCCATCTCGTCGGCCTGCCCACGCAGGATGCTCGCGACCATGCGCATCGTCTCCCCATGCAGACGCACCGGGGTCGTCCGCCCCTCTGCCGTCTGGGCAGCCTCGCCGCGCTCTGCCTGCAGGTCGAACGTCCGCGCCGTGTCGCGGAGCATCGCGGTGACGTCCTGCGCGGCCCTGTACAACTGCCCGTCAGCGCCCCGCCGCACCCGTGTCTCCGCGTCCGTGTGCCGTCGGCCCATCTGCCTCACCCCACTGAGATTGCGCCACCAGGCGGTGCGTCTCTGCCCAGTCACATCTTGTTCTCACAGGTGCTGTTGACGAAGGGATTCAAGGGGCGCGTCCAGGTCGGCGGTACGGCGGGGCCGACGGCACCGGGGCTGTCGGACCCCGGTGTTAGGGTCGCCGCCATGGCAAACCGTTCATACCTCTACTCTGCCGATTCGGTGCCGACCGACGACGAGATCCCCCAGGCGATCCGGTGCATATCCGAGCACAACTGGGCTATCCCGCTCGCCCACAAGCTCATGGCCGGGTACGGCACGACGATCGTCCCCTCCATGATCTGGAACCCGCGGATCGGTATCGCCGCGGACTACGACAGGGGTGCGGCCCTGCTCCGCGACCTCCTGAACGCGGTCGGGCGGGGGCTTGAGGACGACGACCAGTTCGCCCGGTGCGTGGACGAGACCGGGGCCCACCTCGACAAGCAGAGGGCGGGGCACTTCATCCTGGAGACCGGGGAAATGATCTCCATCACGGCCGACGACCCGGTGGCGGCGGTGCAGCGCCTGGTCTCCACCGACATCCCCGGCGCCGTCGCCCAGGCCGAGGCGGCGATCGCCGGCGAGAACGACGAATGGCTCGCCTCGGTCCGAGCCGACTGGCAGGAGCACCTCGGGTCCTTCTACAGCGACGCGCTCTACTACACCTTCTCCGAATAGAGGGTCTGGTCTTCCCGGAAGCCGGAGCCGATTCCGGACGGGGCCCTACTTCGACGGGCGGGTCCAGGCGCGGACGGCCAGCCGGCCGGTCGTGCCGAGATCGAGATGGGGTGTCACGGTCACCGGATCGGCGCCTTGCACGGCCCGCACCCTTACGTACGGGACGTTGACGGCATCCCCGGATTCAGTGGTGTTGCGCCACATGAGCCCGGACAGGGCGCTCTCACCCGGCTTCAGCACCAAAGGACGGGCCGGCTCGTCGAATCCGGTACCGGTGCTGATGCCACCGCTTCCCTCTACGATGTGGACCCCTTGGACGGCTACCTTTTTCTGGTCCAGCAGTTCCAGGAGAGGGTAGCCGTCGAGTGCGTAGTCGCGCTTGCCGCAGTTCTCCAGGTGCAGGCCGACCACGCGCAGCCCCATCGCGGCGTCGCCGTCGTCGGCGGTGATGCGGATGCCGGAGGGCGGGCACTCGCCCGATGCGGACGGTGCCTCGGCGGCGGGTACCGTCGTCACGCGGGAGACCTTGACGCGGGTCACCCGGGACGATCCGGGGGTGGAAGCCTTCAGCCGGACCGTGCCGCGCACGGTCGCGCCGGGGGCGACCGAGCGTACGGTCTCGCGGGTGTTGGCCATGACCTCGCCGGCCTCGGTCGTGAAGTCGAAGAGGATCGTGTAAGCCAGCGCCTCGGTGCCGTTGTTGGTGACCTCGTACGCGGCCGAGATTCCGGAGCCGTCGGCGGGGAGGGGATCGGCGTGGACGACGCCCAACCCGTCGGAGCCGGGGGTGGGCATGGCGGAGGGAAGGGTCACCGAGGTGATCAACACGCCGTCCACGCGCGGGGCCGTGACGCCGGTCCCGGATCCCGGGGCGCCGCATGCCGTGAGGAGCAGGAGCGCGGTGAGCACCGGAAGAAGGGCATTGGTCTTGGGCATCACGCCACCTCATCAGGGACGCGGATGCCGGGCCATGGCGGAGGCCACACTTCCGGTCACAGGCGTGTCACGGTAACCGGTCCGCTGGGGCGCCGCGTCGGACGGGACCGGCAGGACGTGCGTACGGCGTGTGGTCGCCTCCACCAGCCCGGTGCGGCCCGTCGGTTCACGCGGGTGTTCCCTCCTCGGGACGGCGCGAGGGGCAGCGCGCCGTAGCCCGCCCGCCTTGCGCCCGCACGCCCGACCGCCTCAGGCCGTCCTGGTGCTGAAGGTGTCCCGGGACGGCAGCCGCAGCGGCTTCGCGACCGCCGCACAGAAGTCGGCGAGGCCCGTCGCCAGGGCGGCCCGGGAGGCTTCCGGCATCGCGGCCATCGCCTCGGCCAGCACCTCCTGCCTGCGGGCCCGCAGTCGTTCGAGGTACGTCCGGCCTGCCGCCGTCAGCCCGAGCAGCACCTCGCGGCGGTCGTCGGCCCCGGGGTGCCGTTCGAGGAAGCCCACGGCCTGCAGCCGGTCGCACAGCCGGGTGACGGACGGCGGGGCCGCCTCCAGCAGCCTGCCGAGCTCGCGGAGGTTCAGCTGGTCGTTCGCCTCGACGAGGAACAGCACCCGGGCCTGCGCGGAGGAGACGGGCGCGGCGCTGGCCGTGTCCCGGCCCCGCTCCCAGACCACCTCCAGCAGCTCGATCAGCTCGCTCATCTCCGCCACCGCCGACACGGCGGGCCGCGGGGAGCCGATCGACCGCTGACTCATGTGACACTCCCTACCGGACGTACGCGCATCCCTTCCCCGGCGGACCGGCGGCTTCGTCGTCCCCCATCTTGGCAGTTGTGAGAGAGACAGGTACGGGGCCGGTGACTGAAGGCGTACGGGGCGAGGATGTCGGCGGTGTCGGGGGCGGCGGGAAAGTCGAGCGCGTGCTGCGCGCCGCCGCCCCGCACGCGCTGTTCGAGGAGGTGCGGGGGCTCCTGGCCCGCGACCACGGGGCGGCCGGCGCCGAACTGCTGATCGCGGACTACGCCGCGGCGCGGCTCCAGCCCGTCACGGCGCAGCCGTTCACCGCCGAGTCGGTGTCGGCGTACAACACCGCCGAGGGCAGGGCCTTCGGCGCCCAGGAGGCGCACGTGGTCCTGGGGGAGGGCGGGGTCACCGTGCACCTGCCGGTGACCGTGCGGGGTGAACGGCTCGGGGTCCTGAGCGTGCGCTACGCGGCCGGAGTGCCGGTGGGGAGCCACATCGGCCCGCTGCAGGACATCGCCGATGCGCTGGCCCACGAGATCCTCGTCGCCGACCGCGACACCGACTTCTTCCTGCAGGCGCGCCGGGCCAAGAGGCTGACCCTCGCCGCCGAGATGCAGTGGCAGCTGCTGCCGGGGCGCGCGTGCTCCCGGCCCGAGTACGACCTCGGGGCCCAACTGGAGCCCGCGTACGCCATCTTCGGCGACAGCTTCGACTGGTCGGCCTCCGCCGACCATCTGACGCTGACCGTCAACAACGGCATGGGCGAGGGCATCGACGCGGCGCTCCTGACCAGCCTCGCCGTCAGCGCGCTGCGCAACGCCCGGCGGGCCGGCCTCGGCCTCGCCGATCAGGCGGCACTGGCGGACCAGGCCCTCTACGGCCAGTACCAGGGGCGGCTGCACCTGGCGACGCTGCTGCTCCGCTTCGACCTGGACACCGGCGAGGTCGAGGTCATCGACGCCGGGTCGCCCCGGGTCTGGCGGCTGCGCGGGGGCACGGTGGAGCCGTTGGGGCTGGAGGCGCAGCTGCCGCTCGGCATGTTCGAGGACACCGTCTACACCTCCCAGCGCTTCCAGGTGCTGCCCGGGGACCGGCTGTTCTTCCTGAGCGACGGCGTCTACGACGTCCTCTCCCCCGTGGGCGAGCCGTACAGCCTGCACGCCTTGACCCGGGCCGTCATGAACACGCGGCTGCTGCCGCCCTCGCAGGTGCCGCGGGCCCTCCTGGAGGAGCTGCCGGGGTACCGGGGCGGCGTGGACGCCACCGACGACGCGTTGGTCGTCTGCCTGGACTGGCACGGCCGGCCCGGTACGGGGGCCGGCGGCGAGCGGTAGCGGGGACCGGGCGGACAGGGCCTGCCGCGCCGGACGGTGGCACAGTGGTGACATGCCCCGTCCCGGCCGCTCCGGCGCCCACGAGGACCCGGCCGCGGCCCTCGCGGCCGCGGCGGACCTCCTCGCGGTGCTCCAGGCCAGGGGCCAGGACGGTGTGGAACCGGCCGTATCGCCGTCGCAGCTGCGGGCGCTGCTCGCCGTGGAGGGCGCCGAGGGCGTCAACCTGCGGACCCTGGGCGATGTGCTCGGCTCCCGCCCGCCGTCGGTCTCCCGGCTCTGCGACCGGCTGGAGGCCATGGGGCTGCTGACCCGGTCACCCCATCCGTCCCGGCGCCGTGAGGTGGAGGTACGGCTCACACCTCAGGGGCGCGCACTGCTGGACGAGCGGCGTGCGATCCGGGTGCGCGAGCTGTCGGCGGTGCTCGGGCGGATGACCCCCGAGGCGGTGGACGCGCTGGTGGCGGGCCTGGAGGCGTTCCGGGAGGCGGCCGCGGGCGGGTACCCGGCCGCCGCCCCGCCCGCGGACGCGGACTGCTCCGCACCGTCGGCCCGGGCCTCCGTCCCCGACAGCGCCTGACGTCCGGGGGCCGCGGCGGCCGCCTCCGGTCCATGGGGTGGTTCCAGGCCCATCCACGGGATGACAGAATCATTGAGTTCATAAAATATTGCCCAACGGCAAATGATCACTCTAGGCTTGTCCGACGCAACCACGCGTCCGTCGGGCGTCCGCCGTCCGAGATGAGAAGGGACAGTCGCGACGCCATGGTGAGCATTCCCGGGCTCGGGACCCACCCACCGGCCGCCCGCACATCGCAGCCCCCGGTGGTTCAGCCCCGGCGGGAGTCCTCCGGGAGACCGGACGACTCGCTGGCACTGTGGAACGGCCTGCCCCCGTACGTCCTGCTCATCGAGGACGACGAGGGCGACGCCGTGCTCGTCGAGGAACTCGTGGAGGACAGCGGGGTCGAGGTCCGCCTCGGCCGGGCCCGCTCCCTCGCCGACGCCCTGTGCCTGCTGGAGGCCGAGGCCCCCGAGTGCGTCCTGCTGGACCTGCACCTGCCCGACGCCCAGGGCCTGGACGGACTGAAGAAGGTCCTCGCCGTGTCGGCCGAGGCGGCGGTCGTCGTCCTGACGGGCCTGTCGGAGGAGCGGGCGGGACTGACCGCCGTCGCCGCCGGCGCCCAGGACTACCTGGTCAAGGGTCGCGTCGAGGCCGACGTCTTCATGCGGGCCATCCGCTACGCGATCCRGCGCAAGCGCACCGAGCTGGCGGCCGCCGCCCTCCAGGCGGGCAAACTGCGCGCCGAGGAGAACGCGCGCCTCGAACGCGGCCTGCTCCCCACGCCGCTGCTGCTCGACGACGCGGCCGACGCCGTCACCGTCTGCGCCCGCTACCAGCCCGGACGCGCCCAGACGCTGCTCGGCGGGGATTTCTACGACGTCGTCCAGACCCCTGACGGGGCCACGCACGCCGTCGTCGGCGACGTGTCCGGCCATGGCCCCAGCGAAGCGGCGCTCGGCGTGTGCCTGCGCGTGGCCTGGCGATCGTTCGTCATGGCCGGCGCCCGCGGCGCCGAACTGCTCGGGCTCCTGGAGCGGATCCTGCTGGCGGAACGCTCCGGCCCCGAGATCTTCGCCACCCTCGTCTGCCTGACCCGTCCCGCCGGCACCCACGCCGTCTCCGTACAGCGCGCCGGCCACCCCGGATTCCTCGTCCGTTCGGCGGCCGGCGTGGAGCTGCGCACCGTGCCGGGAGGGCCCGCCCTGGGCCTACTGCCGGGCTGGGGCCCCGGCTGGCCCGTCACCGAGGTGGCCGTGGAGGCGGGCGGCGCCGTGATGCTCTTCACGGACGGCTTGATCGAGGGGCGCATCGGCCCCGGCTCCGACCGACTCGACGAGACGGGCCTGCTGGAGATCGCCCGCAAGCACGCAGACCTGCCCGCGGAACCGTTCGTCGACACCCTCATCCAGACGGCGCAGGGCCTCGCCGCGGACTGGGGTGGCCTGGCCGACGACGTCGCCGTTCTCCACCTCGAATGGAACTCCTCCACGTGACCTCTCCCGCACAGCCCCCCGAAACCCCCGGCGGACGGGCCCCGGAGCGCCACGGGCCGAGCCTCCAGGTCTGGCTGACCAGCGTGCTGGTCGTGCTGGCCCTCATGGTCGTCGGCACGGGCGCGCTCGGCGCGGCCCTCCTGTCCCACACCACGACGGCCGGCAACCGGCTCGTCGACGGGATCATGCCCGCCCAGAGCGACGCCCTGCGGCTGGAGACGGCCCTGCTGGACCAGGAGACCGGGGTCCGCGGCTACCTGCTGACCGACCAGCCCGCGCTGCTGGAGCCGTACGAGCGCGGTCTGGCCAACGAGACCGCGGCCGCCCAGCGCCTGGCGGCGGTCTCCGACGGGGACCACGACGGCGTACGTGCCGACCTGGCCGCCGTGCAGGAAGCCGCCCGGACCTGGCGCGAGCAGTTCGCGACCCCCGCCATCGCCTCCGTGGAGAACGGCTCCACCCCGCCGTCCCTCCAGTCCGGCAAGGACCGCTTCGACGAGGTCCGCCGCCGGCTCGCCACCCAGCAGGCGCATCTGGACCGCATCCAGGCCGACGCCCGCACCACCTTCGGCGAAGCACGCTCGCAGCGCGACCACATCCTGCTGGCGATCGTCGTGGCCTTCCTGCTGGCCAGCTCCGCCCTCGCCGTCCTGCTCCACGTGGGCGTGCTGCGGCCGCTGGCCCTGGTGCGCACGGCCTCCCAGCGCGTCGCGTACGGGGCCTTCGAGGAGGAGATCCCTCTGCGCGGCCCCTCCGATCTGCGGGCCCTGGCCCGTGCGGTGGAGGCCATGCGGCACCGGACCGTGGCCGAACTGAAGGCCTCGCGGCGCAATGCCGAGCGGCTCGACCGCATCGCCGCCGAACTGGACGCGCAGGCGGTGGAGCTGCGCCGCTCCAATGCGGAGCTGGAGCAATTCGCGTACGTGGCCTCCCACGACCTGCAGGAGCCGCTGCGCAAGGTGGCCTCCTTCTGCCAGCTGCTGGAGAAGCGGTACGGGGACCAGCTCGACGAGCGCGGCGCCCAGTACATCGGGTTCGCCGTCGACGGTGCCAAGCGGATGCAGGTCCTCATCAACGACCTGCTGACCTTCTCCCGGGTGGGCCGGGTCCAGGACGCGCGCGAGACGCTCGCGATGGACGGCCCCCTGGACCGCGCGCTGCGCAACCTGGCCGCCGCCGTGGAGGACAGCGGCGCGGAGATCACCCGGCCCGAGCGGCTCCCGGACGTGGTGGGGGACCCGACGCTCCTGACGATGCTGTGGCAGAACCTGGTGGGCAACGCCGTCAAGTTCCGCTCGCCCGACCGCGCTCCGCGCGTCGAGGTCGCCGTGGCCGTGGCCGACGGCCCCGACGCGGAGCCGGGCTTCCATACCTTCACCGTCACCGACAACGGCATCGGAGTACCGGCCGAGTTCGCCGAGAAGGTCTTCGTCATCTTCCAGCGGCTGCACGGCAGGGAGACCTACGGCGGCACCGGTATCGGCCTCTCGCTCTGCAAGAAGATCGTCGAGCACGCGGGTGGGCGCATCCGGATCGACACCGAGCACCGGGAAGGCACCCGGATCGTCTTCACCCTGCCCGCCGTCGCCGCTGCCCCCACCGCCACCGCTGCCTCCGCCACCGCTGCCTCCGCCACCGCTGCCTCCGCCACCGCTGCCTCCGCCACCGCCGCCTCCGACACGGCCGCCCCCGACACCGCCGCCCCCGGCGCGGCCGAGACTGCGGCGGCCGGCGCCGACGTCGGCGCCGCTGCCGAGCCGCCCGCCCCCGTACCCACCGAAGGAACCCCATGAGCACTCCCGCAGACCGGCCCCAGGCCACCCCCGCCGAAGTCCTGCTGGTCGAGGACGACGCGGGCGACGAGTTGATGACCCGAGAGGCCTTCGAGGACAACAAGATCGGGAACGTGCTGCACGTCGTGCGGGACGGTCTGGAGGCCCTGGACTTCCTGTACCGCCGCGGTGACCACGTCGACGCCCCGCGCCCCGACCTGATCCTGCTCGACCTGAACCTGCCCAAGTACGACGGACGGCAGGTCCTGGAACGGATCAAGACGGATCCGGAGCTGAAACACATCCCCGTGGTCGTGCTCACCACCTCGGCGGCCGAAGAGGACATCCTGCGCAGCTACAAGCTGCATGCCAACGCCTACGTGACGAAGCCGGTGGACCTCGACCAGTTCATCCGGGCGATCCAGCAGATCGACGACTTCTTCGTCACCGTGGTCAAGCTCCCCCGCGCATGGTGAGGCGGCCGGTGGCCGGGCCGGTGACAGGACGCGATGGTTCGGGAATGCGAACGGAAAAGTGGGGAACACGGACGTGAGCAGCATGGACGCGCACAACGGCGAGGCACGCAGCCGCGTCGAGACCCGCTCCGACGGGGACGTACGCATCGTCGTGATGGCGGGTGAGTTCGACATGGACAGCGTGGCCGCTCTGCGGACCGCGATGGATCCCACAGCGCCCGGTGTGGCCAGGTTCGTCCTGGACGTCGCCGAGGTGACGTTCGTGGACTCGACCGCGCTCAGCGTCATGCTGCAGCCCGCGCTGGACCGGCCGGTGGTCCTGGCGGGGACCGTGCCGGGCCGTCTGGCCCGGCTGCTGGAGCTCACCGGTGCAGATCTGGCCTTCGCCACCGCGCCCAGCGTGGGCGAGGGCACGGTCATGATCGTCCCGTCCCGGGAGGGCTGAAGGGCGTTCGTTCCCACGAGGAGGTGAACGGTGCTGTACCACGCAGCCACGAGCGACATCAGGACGAGCCCGGGCGCACCGCGCACCGCCATGCAGGCGCGCGACCGCGTACGGGCCCTCCTGGAGTCCTCCGCGACCGTGCGGGTCGGCACCGCCGGCGGGGAGGCACTCCTCACCGACGCACTGCTGGTGACCTCGGAGCTGGTCACGAACGCCATCCGGCACGGCGGCGGGCTGCTCGGCTTCGACGCCTCCCTGTGCGCCGGCGGGACCGGCCTGCGGATCGCCGTCACCGACGCCCTCAGCACCGTTCCCCCGTCCCCGCCGGCCCCGCCGGCCCCTCCGGCCGATGCGGCGACGGGCCGGGGCGGTTACGGGTGGCCGTTGATCCACCGCCTCACGCGGAGCATGCGGATCACCCCCGCAGCGCACGGCGGCAAACGCATCGAGGTCGTCGTCCCGCTGGAAGGCGCGGCCGACTCCCAGGGAGATCCCCGACCGGTGTGACACCCCGACCGCTGTGACACCCCGACCGCTGTGACACCCCTACCCGTTTGAAATCCGGGATTTCGGCCATACGGGCGTCGAACAGGCTTCGGCGTCCGCCGCGGTCTGCGCCCCGACACCGGTCGGTGCGCAGACCGCGGTGTGCCGGAGCGAGAGGGGGAACTCGTATGACCACACCCGAGGAGGACGCGCCCGCGTCCGTACGCGGCAGCGGACCCGCGGGGCGTGCGGGCCTGGGGCGCGACGCCTTGCTCGCGCTCGGGCTGCTCGGCACCGCCGTCGCAGGCGTGGCCGCCTTCCTGAAGGCCGCCCCGGCGGACGGGGTGAGGCTCCCGGTGACGCCGATCGCCGCCCTGGCCGTGCTGCTGCTGGGGGCGCTCCTGGCGAAGTGGAGCTTCGCGCCCGTCCGGCGCCGGCCCGGCGGCCCGCGGCGGCCCGCCGGGTACGCGGAGGCGCCCGTGGACCTTCCCGAGGTCGGGGGTGACGCGCTCGACCACGCCGCGGTCGACGCCGACGGCTTCGAGCACGCGGTGGCCGCCCTGTGCGCACGGGACGGCTGCACCCCGGTGGAGGTGGTGGGCGGAGCGGGCGACCTGGGCGCCGACGTCCTCGCGACGACGGCGGACGGGCGACGCGTCGTGCTCCAGTGCAAGCACTACGCCGAGGACAACCGGGTCGGCTCGCAGGACCTCCAGCGCTTCGGCGGAACCTGCTTCGCGGTCCACGAGGCCGACGTCGCCGTCATCGTGACGACCAGCTCCTTCACCGCGCCCGCCGCCGAGTACGCCGACACCTGCGGGATAGTCCGCGTCGACGGCGAGGCACTGGCCGCCTGGACCGCACAGGAGGCGCCTCCACCGTGGGAGTCCGGCGCCGGCGCGCCCGCACCCGTCCCGTCCACCCCTGCCCGAGGAGCCACGTCATGACCACCACCGCCGACACCGTCACCACCGCGGCCGACGTCGCCGACCGGGCCGAGGAGCGCATCCACCGCATCCGCCGCCGCCTCGAACGCCTCATCGGCATCGCGGCGACCGAGGGGAACTCCGTACGTCCGTTGCGCAACGGCGACGAGATCTTCGCCGCGATGCTCGACGCCATCTCCCGCGCCCGGCACACCATCGACATGATGACCTTCGTCTACTGGAAGGGCGACATCGCCCGCCGGTTCGCCGAGGCCCTGGCCGAGCGGGCCCGCAACGGCGTGCGCGTAAGGCTGTTGCTGGACGGCTTCGGCAGCCGCCTGATCGAACAGGACCTGCTGGACCGGATGAGCACGGCCGGGGTGGACGTCGCCTGGTTCCGCAGACCCGTCTTCCTCTCCCCGCTCAAGCAGAACCACCGCTGCCACCGCAAGGTCCTCGTCGTCGACGAACGGACCGCCTTCACGGGCGGCGTCGGCATAGCCGAGGAATGGTGCGGCGACGCCCGCAACCCCCACGAGTGGCGGGACACGCACGCCGAGGTCCGCGGGCCGGCGGTCGACGGGATCGCCGCGGCGTTCGCCCAGAACTGGGCGGAGTGCCATCCCGAGCTCTTCGACGACCGCGACCGTTTCGTGAGCCACGAGCCGGCCGGCCCGGCGGTCGTCCAGGTGGTCCGCGGCTCGGCCGCCTTCGGGTGGCAGGACATGCAGACGCTGATGCGGGTCGTCCTGGAATCGGCGGAGGAGCGAGTGCGCCTGGCGACCGCGTACTTCGCCCCCGACGACTACTTCGTCGAGCTGCTGTCCGCCACCGCCCGCCGCGGCGTGACCGTCGAGATCCTGCTGCCCGGCCCGCACACCGACAAACGGGTGTGCCAACTGGCGGGGCAGCACCACTACGAGGCGCTCACCGCCGCCGGGGTGCGCATCCACCAATACCAGCCGACGATGATGCACGCCAAGATCATGACGATGGACGGGGTCGTCTCCCTCATCGGCTCGTCGAACTTCAACCGCCGCTCCCTCGACCACGACGAGGAGGTCATGCTGGCCGTCATGGACCCGGCCGTCACCCGCACCCTGGACGAGCACTACGACGAGGACCTCCGGGCCAGCACGCGCATCGCTCCGGGACGCTGGCGCCGCCGCTCCGTGCTCCAGCGCGCCCGGGAGCTCTCGGTCCGTCCGCTGCGCCGTTTCCTGTGAGGCGGCGCCCCCTCCGAGGCGCGCGAGTCCGTCGCGGCTCACCCCGCGGTGATCCACAAGACGTTGCAAGCAACGTCCTACCAGCGCGACGGCGTCACCGTGGTGTCGTGTGCGGAGCCGGTCACCGCGGACGAGACCGCACCGCGATGTCACCCGAGATCAGTCTCAGATCGATGCCATTTCCTCGGCGGAACGATGAGTCTGCGGCTGAGCCACCGAGCACGAGGACTACATGCGAGCCCGGATCGCGCACCGATGAGTTCCCGCGCGCCGGTCTGTGCGCGTGAGACCGACTCACGGAAGGCTGGCGCCATGCGGAAACTGATCTACGGCATGAACCTGACCCTGGACGGCTACATCGCCGCGCCCGGCGACGACATCGGCTGGAGCGTGCCGAGCGACGAGCTGTTCCAGTTTTGGTCCGACCAGTTGCAGGCGACCGACCTGTCGCTGTACGGGGGCAAGCTGTGGCAGACGATGAGCTCCTACTGGCCGACCGGCGACCAGCAGCCCAACGCCACCTCCGCGCAGATCGAGTTCGCGCGCCGCTGGCGGGACATGTCGAAGGTGGTGTTCTCCTCGACGATCGACGAGGTCGACTGGAACACCCGCCTGGTCACCGGCGACGCGGTCGCCGAGATCACCCGGCTCAAGGCCGAGGACGGCGGCCCGATGGACATCGGCGGCGCGACGCTCGCCGGGGCGGCCATGCGGGCCGGGCTGGTCGACGAGTACGTGCTGGCCACCGCGCCGGTGCTGGTGGGCGGCGGCACGCCGTTCTTCACCACGCTGGACAGCTGGGTGAACCTGAACCTGCTGGRGACGCGGACGCTTCCCTGCGGCGTGATCCTGACCAGGTACGAGACGAGGCGCTGAGCGCCCGTCACGCGATTCGACGGCCTGCCGGGGTCCACGCGAACGCGCGCGCCACCACTGAGGTGAATGGGGTGGCCGCCCGGGCTGCTGCGAAGGAGGGTGCCGACAGCCTCGGGGTCCGCGACGCGCCACCGGTCCAGCCAGTGCCTGATGAAGCCCGGCCGCCAGGGTCGACTTCCCCAAGCCGAACGCCCCGTCGGTCCAGATGATCACTGCTCCTCCGGGGCTCGGCCGTCGCCTGCCGTGTGTTCACGGGCGCCGGAAGGAGGGCGTCACGCCCCGGCCACTGGAACACCAGGCGGCACAAGGGTTTGGCCGGCACATCTCCCGGCGGCAGCAGGTGATCGGGAGTCCCAGCCGGGTGCACGGACAGGGCGGGGTCCTCTCCCGCGCGCACGTTGCCTGCGGGGTGTCCCCGTGGTGGGTCCGTACGTGGACGAGGTAGGGGTGTGACCGAGATACGCGCCAAAGGGGCAACGGGATGATCTGGCATCCACCCCCATGGCGTCAGGGAGATCTGCCGCAGTAAATCCGGCATTTACTGCGGCACCACCCTGACGGTCCGCCAATGAACGAAAGTCCGATAAGCCGCTCTTGAAGTGGAACAACTGCTACCGCTATCCGCCGCACCGCCGCACCGCCGCACCGCCGCACCGCCGCCCGTCGCGCCGATCGCAGACCTGAGCGTTACGCAGCGCTAGGTCGGCGGGGCCGACCGGCTGGAGCTGGTCACCGACATGGCCGCCGACGGGCTCACCCCGCCGCGCGAGACCTTCGCGGCGATCCGCGCGGCGGTCGACGTCCCGCTGCGCGTGATGATCCGCCGGACGGACGGGTTCGCCGCCGGCCCCGTCGACCTGCTGGTGGAGCAGGCACGGGTGCTGCGGGCTGAGGGGGGCGCAGGAGTTCGTCCTCGGGTTCCTGACCCCGGACGGCAGCCCCGACCTGGCCGCGGTGGAGGCCGTCCTGGCGGAGCTGGAGGGCTGCCGCTGGACCTTCCACCGGGCGCTGGACCGGGCGGCGGACCGCGGCCAGGCGCGCAAGGCCCTCGCCGACCTGCCGGGGCTCGACGCCTACCTGACGGCAGGTTCGGCCGACGGGGTCGACGAGGGCCTTCCCGTGCTGCTCTCCGAGGCGGCGCGGCGGGGCGAGCCGGGGTACGTGGCGCGGATCATGGTCGGTGGCGGCCTCACCCTGGCGCACCTGCCGCGGCTGCGGACCGCGGGCATCGACGCCTTCCACATCGGCGGGGCGGCCCGGCCGCAGGGGTGGGACGCCCCGGTCTCGGCGTCGGCGGTCGCGGAGTGGCGCAAGGCCCTTTCGCAGCCGCCGACCGCCGGCCGCTTCAGTGACGGGTGATCAGCACTACTGGCACTTGGGGCTGCTGAGCGCCTTGTCCACGCCCGCGTTGTAGCCGCGCTCGTAGTTCGGGTCCGGCTGCACGAGCCCCTGCTGGTTGGCGGACTGCTGCTTGCAGGTTTTCAGTGTTTCGGACAGACCCCTCTGGAAGCCCGCGTTGTACTGGTCCTGGGCGTTCTTCTGTTCGGCCTGCTTGACGGTGCCGCAGGTGACCTTGTCGTCCTGGTTCGAGGCCGTCACCTTGCCGGCCGGGATGAACCCGCTGGTGGAGGCGTTCCCGTCGTCGTCGGCATTGGTGGCGAAGATGAACTGGTGGGTCGCACTACCACCGCGGACGGTGACGGTCGTCCCCGGCTGGGCTCCTGTGACCGAGACGTTGTACTTGCCCGTGGTGTTGGGGGTCTGCTTCACGCTGCACGTCAGGGAAGGCACCGCTGCCGCCTGCGCGGAAGCCGCCAGCAACGGTGCCGACCCGAGTGCCAGCGAGGACACGAGCACGGGCGCCAGCACGGCCAGTCGAATGCGGGGTTTCATCGTTCGTCCTTCCTCGGATGGATCACGCAAGAACCGGGCCCGGGGAGGTGTGAACACGTCCATCGTCCTGCCGTCCACCGGCCGTGTCCACCGGAGCTACGGAAGGGCAGGTCCGAGGGCCGCCGGCAACGCGGCGGCGTGCAGGACGTGCAGACCCGAGACGGCACGGGTGAGGCACACGTAGAGGCGGCGCAGGCCGGTGCGTTCGTCGGGTTCGCCGGAGACGATCGCGGCGGGCTCGTCCAGCACCACGTAGTCGTACTCCAGGCCCTTCGCCAGCGAGGCCGGCACCAGCGTCAGCCGGGCCTGCGCCGTCGTCTCCTCGCCCGGCGCCAGATACGGCAGTTCCGCCGCGCGCAGGGCCTCGGCCAGCTCCGGGATCCGGGTGTCGGCCGCGATCAGGCCGATCGAGCCCTCGTGGCCCAGCACAGCGCGGCAGGCGTCCAGGACCGACGCCATCAGGTCCGGCGTCGGCGTGACGACCAGCGAGCCCGGCGTCTCACGGACCGAGGAGACCGGGGCCGGCCCCGRCGAGATCGACGGCAGCAGCCGCGAGGCGTACGCGATCACCTCGCGCGGTACGCGGAAGCCGGCCGTCAGCTCCTCCAGCCCCGCCTCCGGCTTGCCCAGGTGCGCCAGCGCCTCGTCCCCGCTGCGCGTGGCCCACGGGGTCGTGCCCTGCGCGAGGTCGCCCAGCACGGTCGCGGAGCCGGTCGTGCAGCGCCGGCCCACCGCCCGGTACTGCATCGGCGACAGGTCCTGCGCCTCGTCGAGGACGACGTGGCCGAGCGAGTGCGTGCGCTCCACCAGGTCGGCCGCCTCGTCGATCAGCACCAGGTCCGCCGACGACCACTTCGCCGACTTCACGCTCCGGTACGGCTTGGGCCACAGCAGGAGCCGCTGCTCCTCCAGCGTGCCCTCCGGCAGCTCCACCGCCCGCCGGACGAAGTCCACCACCATCTCCGGGACGTCCTCCAGCGCCGGGAAACACCCCATACGCCGGTACGACTTCAGTATCAGCAGCAGCGCCAGCAGATGCTCATCACAGTCCGTGGCATCGGCCGCCCACTCCAACTCATCGCGGCTCGGGGAGAAGAACAGATGCAGCTCACGCGGTGATCAGCCGCTTGAACCGCGGGTACGCGGTCCGCTCAATCGATGTCACGACCCACCCCAGGCCCCAGACGACGCTCAACATCACCACCAACGACACTGAGCCGAATGAGTGACGGGCGCTCAGGGCTTCAAGATCATCCCGTTGTCCCTTTGGCGCGCATCTCGGTCACACCCCAGGTAGGCGATCGACCGGTCGCCGAGCACGGCAGGGGCGTCGGAGCCCCGCGCGATCAGGGTGACGCCGGATCCTTCGGGCACCCCCTTGATCGGGATGGTCCTGTTCGCTGAACCAGCCGCCCTCCACCTCGCTGCCGCCTTCGTCCGGTCGGCGAGACGTTCCGAAGGAAGGACGCTACCCGGCCTTCTCGAAGGTGCCCAGCCCGTTGGTGTCCAGGTATTCCACGCGCATCCGGCTGTCGGTGAAGGTCACCCCGGTGCGTCCGACCGCGTTCTCGCCGGCGGTCTCGAAGCTGAAGGTGTTCCCGTCGTAGTGGGTGAGCGGGTAGTTCTGCGGCTTCGGTCCCAGGTGCAGGACCAGTCCGCCGCCCGGGCCGGCCGTGACGGCTGCCCGCCCGTAGAACGGGTTGGTGTACGTACCGGTGTACGCGCTGTCCGGGCGGGCCGGCTTCGGGTTGGCGGGCGGCTTGGCGTAGTCCGTGTCCGAGCCGCCCTCGTTGAGCTGCTCTTCGTAGGACTTGGCCACCACGGGCAGCCAGTCCCGGGTGGGCTTGCCGTGCTCGGCGGTGTCGAAGAAGTTGAGGGCGATGGTGTCGGGGAGGCCCGAGGGGGCGCCGTTGGTCAGCACCACGATGGCGAGCTTCTCGGCGGGGAGCAGGGTGACGTTGGTGTTGGTGCCGAGTGCGAAGGCGCCGGAGTGGCTCAGGCGCAGCCGGCCGTGGTCGTCGTAGCGCACGTTCCAGCCAAGGCCGTAGTAGCCGGGCTGGGCGTTCGGTTCGGCGGCGGGTTGGCTGATGCTGTGCGGGACGTGGGTCTCGGCCAGGCCGGCGCTGTTGATGACCTGCTTGCCGTCGATCTTTCCGCCGTCCATCTGGAGGCGCAGCCAGCGGGCCATGTCCCGGGCGTTCGAGCTGACGCCGCCGGCAGCGGTCTGCGCGTCGGCATCGCGGACGTAGAGGGGCTTCCAGGTGCCGTCGGCGGTCTTGACGTGGGTGAGGGCGCGGTCGGCCGCCTTCTCGTAGTCGCTGAAGCGGGAGCTGGTGTGCGTCATCCCGGCGGGCTTGTACAGCAGGTCGTCGGAGAGCTTGTCCCAGGGCACACCCTTGGCCTTGGCGACGGCCTCGGCGGCCGCGGTGAAGCCGAAGTTGGTGTACGCGTAGCTGGTGCGGAACGGGCTGAGCGGCTCGTAGCGCAGGTGGGACAGGATGTACGACTGGTCGTAGCCCAGATCCTCGAGGAGGTCTCCGGAGTGGTCGGGCAGGCCCGAGCGGTGCGAGAGCAGGTCGGCTGCCGTCACGTGCGAGCTGACCCAGGGGTCCTTGAGGGTGATTCCCTTGAGCGGGTCGTCGAAGCCGTCGGCGCCGAGGGCCTGCGCCAGGACGGTCGTGGCCACCGGTTTGGAGACCGAGGCGAGCTGGAAGACGGTGTCCGGGCCGACCTTCCCGCCAGGGGCTTCGGTGCTGCGGACACCGAAGCCCTTGAGGTAGACGACCTTGTCGTCGTGGACCACTGCCACCGAGACACCGGGCACCCCGGTGCGCCGTATGCCGTCCTGCACCTGCGTGTCCAGCGTGTCCAGGGCCCTGGACACGTCGAAGCCGCCGGGGCTTGGCGACGGTGCGGCGGCACCGGTCCCGGCCGCGAGGGCGAGGCCGGCGGCCACTGCCAGCGCCCTGTGCTTGCTGTTGCGTCGCATACGTCCATTGAACGCTGGCCCCGCATGGGGCGCCTGGGCAGAGCCCGGGTACGAAATGCAGGCGGGGCGGCGCTGGGCCCATGCCGGGCAGGCCTGAGGATCGCCTCGGCAGCGATCTCGGCGTTCAGAGAGCCTGAACGGACCGGGTCAGGGCACTGCCCACGGCAGCGGTGGTGCTCTCCCCGGCCACCGCGGTGTGCTGGGCCCGCCCTGCGGCGAGGGCCGCATAGGTCATCGCCTGGGCGCCACGCACCTTGCGGTTCGTCACCCAGGTCGCGAGCCGCCCCGGGCCAGTCCCGCGCAGGCCGGCCGGGGTCTGGCAGGCGGTCCTACCGAAGCCGCTGCCGCATGACCATCACGGCTTCGTGACGGCCTCTGGATCTTCGAGGCCAGTCCCGTGTCCCTTCAGCCTGTACCGGTCAACCCTGACGATCGTCGGGGTACCGGGCTGCCCTTCGGCCAGGGCACCCGGCCTGCGGTGTTCCTACCGTCGGCGGCATGGAATCGATCAAGCGGTACAGGTGGGGCCGGAGACTGCCGGTGGCGGTCGCGTCGGCCGGAGCGGGGGCGGCGGGCGTGGTTTGGCTGGCACCCGACGGCACACTGGGCACGAACGGACCGGTGCACGTCACGGCGGGCCTCTCGGCGAGGACCTACCGGGCGCTGACCGGGAGCGTGGCGGACGGGCCGGCCTGGGCCGAGACCGCCCTGCAAGCGGCGAGTGAGGGCACTTTGCTGCTCCTGGGCCTGCTCATGGCCTGGGTCGGTTGGAGCGCCCTGCGCCGCCGTGACGCCCCGGGCCTGGCCGGGGTAGCAGTGGCCGCCGCCGGGACCGTCGTCGCCTACGGGCTCAGTGAGGCGGTCAAACTCCTCGTCGCGGAGGAACGTCCGTGCCGGGTCCTGCCAGGGGTCTCGGCCCTCGCATCGTGTCCCGAGCCGGGCGACTGGTCGTTCACCAGCAACCACGCCACTCTGGCAGTGGCGTTGGCGGTCGGTGTGATCTTGGTACGTCCTCGGCTCGCCGGCCTGGTGCTGCCGGTGGCCGGGGCGGCCGCCCTGTTGCGGGTGCTGGTCGGGGTGCACTATCCGCACGACGTCTTGGCGGGCACGGCGCTCGGTGCAACGGCCGTGGTGACCGTGCGGCTCCTCGTACTGCCGATTGTCGTACGGGCGGTGTCAGCTTTCCTCGTACGTCAGCCGGTCGGACGGCACCGGGACCACGCCGGCCTCGTGCGCGACCACGGCCGCCGCAGCCCGGTTGTCGACCCCCAGGCGCGCGAGGATCGAGCTGACGTGGGCCTTCACCGTCCCCTCCGCCAGGCGCAGGCGGCGCGCGATCTGCCCGTTGGAGAACCCGCTGCCAAGGAAGCCGAGCACGTCCCGCTCCCGGGCCGTCAGCGCCTCGACGCGGGCGCGGGCCGCGGAGCGGCGGCCGGCCTGGGCGCCCGCACCGCCGGCGGCGAGATGAGCGACGACCCGTGCCGCGACCTTCGGTGACAGGTAGGCGGCGCCGTCGGCGACCGCCCGGATACCGGCGATCAGCTCCTCCGGCTCGCCGGACTTGATCAGGAAGCAAGCGGCACCTTCGCTCAGTGCCCGCAGGATGTACTCGTCCTCCCCGAAGGTCGTCAGCATCACGATCCCCGTTTCGGGGACGGTCCTTCGTATTTCGCCGACGGCTTCCAAACCGCCGGTTCCCGGCATCCGGATGTCGAGGACGGCCACCTGCGGGCGGTGGCGCTGGACGAGCTCCACCGCCTGGTGGCCATCGGCTGCCTCGGCGACGACGGTGATGCCGGGGTCGCTGGCAAGGACCGCGCGGACGCCTGCGCGGATCATGGGCTCGTCGTCGGCGATCAGGATCCGGATCATCGGACGGCCTTCCCGGTGTAGTCGTCGGTGGAGACCAGGCGGCCGGCCCGGAAGCAGAGACGGTAGATGTCCCCCGAGCGGTCATCGAAGGGGTCGCTGGTCTGTACGTAGAACTCGCAGGCCGCACCCTGCGGTGCGGGCGTGGGTGCTGCAGGGCGGCGCGTCGTCTGGCGCTCGGGCAGGTACGGCGCCACGTCCGCGCGTGGCTGGCCGATGTGCAGCAGGGCGTAGTCCTGGGGAGCGAGTACCGACTGCCGTGCCGTCACGGTGTCCCACGCCCGTACCCCGCCGATGAGCAACGCGGTGGTGCACAGCGGCACCAGGACGGCCGCGGCGGCGGTACGGCCCAGCCGACGACGGGCACTGTGGTGCTCGGGAGGCAGTACGGCACCTGGACCATCGGGCGCGGCGCGGCGCGGCGGGGGCACGGCCCCGGGACGGTGCGGGAGCGTGGCCCGGACGGCGAACCCGCCGCGCTCGGAGCCCGATGTGAAGGTGCCACCGGCCAGTCGGACGCGTTCATCCAGGCCGATGAGCCCGAAGCGGTGGCCCTCGCCGGATGCGGAAGCCCAGGACCCCTGTTCGGGGCGGGCGGCGTGGTCATGGTGGGCCGCGGACACGGTGGACACCGGCTCGTCCGTCACACTGACCTCGGTCCGTCCTTCCATGTGCCGCAGGACGACGGTCGCCCGGTGCCCGGGCGCGTGCTTGGCAACGTTCGTCAGCCCCTCCTGGACGACGCGCTGCACGGCCCGCTCGACGACCAGCAGGGCGTCACCTGCAGCTGCTTCGCCTTCCACACGCAGCCGGACGTCAAGCCCCGCCGCGGCCGCCCGGTCCACCAGGCGTTCGAGTTCGGTGAGCCCAGCGCCGGGTTCGTTGACCCCGGTTCCGATTTCGGGCCCCGGAGCCAGATCCGACGGCTCGCGCAGGACACCGATCACCTCGCCGAGCCGGTCCACGGCGGCTCCCGCCCTGGCGCGGATGTCCCGGGCGGTGGCCCTGTGCTCCTCGGAAAGGCCGGGGGCCAGCTTCAGTGCCCCCGCGGACAGGGCGATGAGGCTGAGGTCGTGGCCGAGGAGGTCATGCATGTCCTGCGCGATCCGGGTCCGCTCGCGCAACCGGGCCTGCTCGGCGACCAGATGCTGTTCCCGCTCCAGCCGCGCGGCCCGCTCCCACCCGGCCCGCACCAGTTCGCGGGACTGGCGCAGGAACCGGCCCGCGAACCACGGCAGCATCGCCGCCACGAGCAACAACCCCACGAACCGGCTCGCCCAGCCCAGCCACGCCGGCACCAGGAGCACAGCCACAACAGCGGCCGCGAGCACTGCGGCCAAGGCCGCCCCCGCGCTCCGGTTCCGCCCCGGCTGCCAGCCCGCGAGGAAGGCGCAGACCGCCGCCGGTATGCCCCACCACAGGGTGGCGACACCTGTGCCGACGGCCGCCACCGCCCCGATGAAGAGGCCTGCGGACAGTACCGGTGCCGGCACCCGGGCCTTGGTGATCAGTGTTCTCACGAACGCGACCCTACGGAACTCCGCGCCCCCGCGGCACCAACGAAAGTCCACTACCGCAGGCCCGGGATCCCATGCCTCTTGCCGAGCAGGCCGGATCAAGGACTGCTCGACGGCCATGATGGGGAGTCGGTCGCACGTGCGGGTGCGGCGTGCGGTCAAGCCTCGGCGAGCGTCGCCCGGCCAGGGTCGCCCAGCTCGGCGCACTGCCGGAGAACCAGCGGCCCGGCCCGGTCGGCGGCCGATTGTCGATCTTGTCAGTGGCTGGTGAGTTCGCCGGTGAGTCTGCCGTGGAGGTCGGCGCTGGAGCGGTTCAGGCCTGTGATCCTTACCGTCTTGCCGCGCTGCTCGTACGTGGTCTCGACAGCGTCGAGGGCGGCGACGGAGGAGGCGTCCCAGATATGGGCGGCGGACAGGTCGATGACGACCTCCTCCGGGTCGTCGGCGTAGTCGAACTGTCCGACGAGGTCGGTGGAGGAAGCGAAGAACAGCTCGCCGGTCACCGTGTACAGGACGCTGCTGGTTGCGTCCGGGGCGGTGAGCCGGGACACCTCTGCGAGGCGGGCGGCGCGCACCAACCCCGCCTCCAGCTGGCCCGCGCCCAGGACTTCGCCGAGACACTCCGCACGCGCCTGTCGGCCCGGCCCCACCGCCCCAGACCCCGCAGTGACCCGTCGGCCGCCCGCTGCCCGGCCGCGCCCCTGCTGCTGACAGTCGCGATCCTCACGATCTCGTCGTCGCTGTCCTGTACGGGGTGCCCGTCGAGCGGCCTGGGCGGCCGCGGCGCCCGGCTGGCCAACTGGTGGTCAAGGGCACTCGGCGCACGGTCGCAGTCCAGGTTGTGCGCCGGAGCGTCAGCGTGCCTCGCATCCGCCCCGGGAACGCCGAGCCAGGATGGGGAGGCCGGGGGACCCGGCGCCCCCGGCGGCAGGAGAGCGCATTGATCACCACGCACGTCCAGCGTTACGGCACGGTCCTGGTCAGCGTCACCGGGGCACTCGACGAGGCCGGGGGCGCGGCGCTCCGGCGGGCGCTGGACGATGTCACCTCTGCCGAGCGGGACCTCATGGTCGACCTGCACGGCACGGTGTCCATGGATGCCGACGGCCTCCTTCAACTCCTGGCCCTGCACCGGCGGGCGGAGAGCCTGGGCCTGCGCGTCCGGGTCGTCGGCTGGCAGCCCCAGCCCCAGCAGTTCATGGCCGACATCGCAGGTATCCGCGGACGCCGCGCGGCCACTGGCGAGAGGTACGCTGTGGCGGGCTTTCGCCGCCTGATCGAGGAGCGGGCGCAGCGCGCACGAGACTCCTCGGATTTCGGTGCCGGATGGCTGTCCGGCGTCTAGCACGGCCGGGTCCGTTGCTCACACAGACGGTTCCCACCCCTGGGGGCCGGCGCCTCGCCTCTCCCGGACCCGGCGCCAGCCCTGTGCGTCCGGCGGGTAGACGATCAGCTTTGCGGCCACGGGGGCCCAGCCTCCGTCCCGTCTGCGCACGCGTCACCCACCGGTGCGCGAACGCCGGCGCGCGAACGGGTGACGCCCTCCGCGACCGACGCACGGGCGGAGTCCTCCCCCGTCAGGCGGCCTGCTCCCCGGGCCGGGCCCGGGGAGCAGGCCGGGCGGCGTTCAGGTGGTGAGGCGGCTGTTTCCGTCGGATGCGCCGTCGGCACTGTCATCGTTGAACCAGTAGTCCCCGGCCGCCAGATAGCGGAAGGAGTGGCTGCCGTCGGCGGGGAGGGCGACCGTGACGGCGCGGGTTCCGTCGGGGCGCGGTGTCAGTTCGTGGGCGCCGGGCTTCCATTCGTTGAAGTCGCCGACGACGCTGACCGGGCCGGGCGGGGTGTCGGCGGGCAGGACGAAGGTGACGTCGGTACGGCCTTCACGGCTATCGCGTTCGAGCACGGCAGAGCTCCTCGGGCGGGACGGGGATACGCGGAACCGGCCGCGATCACTCCGTCGATCACGCTTGGTCACACAAATGATGCGGCATGTGACGCTCGGTGGCAGTGTGGCGGGTGGAACATTCCCCACGTTCACGGAGTGCACGATGAGCGGTATGCAGGACAAGCGTCAGCAGCCGGGCAAGGGCCGCGAGGAGCAGGAGCACCTCCAGCGCCGGCGCCCGGGCCAGGACGAGCCGAAGGACATGCAAGGCCGCCCGGCCCACGAGCGCAACCTCCAGGACCCCTCGCGCCGCCGCGAGCAGGAGATGGACGACGACATGCGTGACGACGCGCTGTAGCCCGCGCCGCCACGCAGTGGGCCCGCCCGTTCCGCACCCTCGGGCGGGCCCTGCCACATCCCCGCGGAGGTGTCCAGTCACCCGCACGGGACTCGTACGAGGGGGTCAGACCTGGCCGCGCCAGGCACCGGTCTCGAGGCCGCGGTCCTCGATGTACTCCTTGAACCGCTTGAGGTCGCCGGTGATCCGCCGCTTGACGAAGCCCAGTGTGTCGCCGACGTGCTCCGCGAGGCCGTCCGGGTTGTAGTCGAGCTGGAGCATGACCTTGGTCTTGCTGTCGGCGAGGTGGTGGAAGGTGACCACGCCTGCCTGATCGACGTCGCCGCCCAGGGTCGTCCAGGCGACGCGCTCGTCGGGGATCTGCTCGGTGATCTCCGCCTCGAACTCCTTGGTCACCCCGCCGATCCTCGTCACCCAGTGCGTCATGGTGTCGGTGCGCTGCTCGATGCGCTGCACCCCGTCCATGAAGTGGGGAAACGACTCGAACTGCGTCCACTGGTTGTACGCGGTGCGCACGGGGACATCGACCTCGATCGACTCTTCGACCTGCGACATGAAGCATCCTTCCTCTTCGCCGGCCCGGCGGCGGCCGGGCCGTACCCGGGGAGCTCTTCCCCTGACGTCGCCCCTGCCCGGCATCCGCTCATCCATCACCCCCGAACAGACGTACCAGCGGTGAATGCACTGATTCAGGACAGAGAGGGGGGCTTGCGGGGCGGGGGGACCTGGCGCAGCAGTTCCCACAGCGGGCGGGAGCCGGCGGCCCATGGGGCGAGGGCGAGGACCTTGCGGTCCACCAGGTGCAGGCGTCGCCGGTCCTTCGCGAAGTCCACGGCGTTGCCGGTGATCCGGCCGTTGGCCGGCATGGCGAGGACGTCACCGCCGTGGACCTGGCGGCCGGTCCCCATCAGTCGGGTGGTCCCTCCCTGCCCAACTGCCTAATGAAAGCATCGCCACTGACACCGCGGCACCCGGGCAGACCGTTCAGTGATCAATGAGGACCGGGGTTGCCCATGGGCAGTACGGCTCGAAGAGCTCCCGGGTCTGCAAGGGGCATCGTTTCGAAGAAGTCGCTGAGGCATTCGTCGGGGCCAGTTGCCGTACCCGACGTTCTCAGGCCGATGAGATCGCGTAACTGCCTGGGGGTATGACCGGACAGTGTCCGGAAGTCCCGGTTCATGTGTGCCTGATCGTGGTACCCGCTCATGGCCGCGAGTTCGGCCAGAGAACGGTAATCGCGGGACGGCAGTCTGAGAGCGTACTGGAACCGAATGATCCGGGACAGGGTCTGCGGCGGCAGCCCGACGTTCTCACGGAAGAGAGTCTGTATACGCCGGCTTCCCCTTCCGGTGGTCCGGCACAGCTCGCGAAGGGCTATCCCGCCACGACGGGACCAGAGCTCGTTCCACGCCTCATTCATCAGAGGCGACACAGGCGGACGGTCGGCCACCCGTGCCGCCAGGACGTCGTCGACCACGGCCCACCGGCTCGTCCAATCCTGGGCCGCTGCGAGCCGTTCAGTGGTCCTGGCGGTCCAGCCCCGTCCCATGACGTGGTCAGGGTGGACGAGTGCGTCGGTGAGGTGGTGCAGGGGGAGGCCGAGGCAGCGGTACGCGCCCATCGGCGTGAACTCGACCTCGATCGCGTGCCCCGCTCCTTGGTACCCGGCCATGAGGGAAGTGGTCCGCAGGCCCGCGAGCATCGAGCGCCGGCGATCCGCTGACGGCTCAGGGGCGTTGCCGTCGTGTACGTACAAAGGCTCCCCCCAGCCCAGGACAAGAGTCACCCTGGCGGAGGGGAGGTTGACCCTGGGCGGTCTCGGCCCAGGCGTCCGGTACCCCCGATACCTGATCACCTGATCGGACAACCACGCCGGCGGCCTTCGCTCCTCGTTCTCGCCCCGGTCGCACTCCGGTACCAGTGCCATGGCCCTCCCGGTCTCGTGGCAGGTTCACCCGTTCGCGACGGGCGGGTGGGCGGGTGCGCATTCGTACAAGAAGTACGTCGATTCGGGCCCCATTCTGAGGGGGCACGAAGGCCGCGGTGAAGGGCATGACCGGACAACCGCGCGAAGGAGCTGTCGGGACCGGAGGAGGATCAGGCCGGAAGTTGCCCGCGTGCAGGGCCGCCCCCTGTTTCCGCCCCCTGAATCCGCGCCCCTGCCGGCTGTCCTCCGCAGCGGATCCACCGCGGTCTGCGACCACGACGAAACAAGGAGAGATACGTATGCGTACACGTCGATTACTCACCGGAATGGCGCTCGGAGCCGCCGCGCTGGCCCGCATCACGGCGGCACCGGCCCAGGCCGACCCGGCAGGACCCGCCCCCATGGCCGGAGGCTGGGCGATGTCCATCGGCGGCCCGATCAGGTCCTGCGCCTCGGTCAACTGTGATCCGGTCGTACAGACCTCGTACGGGGACAACGTCTACTGGACGAAGTCCGTCGTCAACTCAGCCGGAAACCGGTGGTACCAGGTCACCCATCCGCGCCCCGGCTACATCTACTGCATGAACATCACCGCGCCCTGCTGACCGGCCACCCGGGGCCCCTCATCCAGACGATCCCCGCCCCGTTCATCGGGACTGGCGCGCCCAGGACGGAAACGACACCACCTCATCCGTGCGCATGACAATCAACCGGGGAACACCCGGCCACGCCCGGGCCGAATTCGTCTGGGACGGCGACGCCCACCACTGCGAAGGCTTCTCCGTACTTGCTTCCGCCGGTGACGCCCTGACCTTCAGCCCCGAGACGGTCACGGCGTCCGAACCACAGCGCTTGTGCACCCGGGGCAACACCCTTCACGTGGAATGGGCGGATGACGGCGGCTTCTTCCGCTCCTTCACCTTCCACCGTGTCGGCTGATCCAACACACGGCGGACAAGGCAGAAGGCCCCGGATCCTCAAGGATCCGGGGCCTTCTGATTTCTTCAGTAGCGGGGACAGGATTTGAACCTGCGACCTCTGGGTTATGAGCCCAGCGAGCTACCGAGCTGCTCCACCCCGCGTCGGTGAACCCCACTCTACGGCACCGACGGGACCGCTCCTGCCACGTTATGACGTGGTCAGGTGTCCTGCGGCGCCGACGATGACGAAGGTCGCGATGCTCCGCACTGGGCGTCGGACAAGAGCGTGCAGGAGGCCGTGGACGCGGTGAACAAGGACCCCAGGCTGCGCGCCGACCTCCTGGGCAAGGCCAAGGCGGCCACGGAACACATGGACAACCACAACCGGGGCAACAAGCAGAACCGGCCGTCGGAAATGCAGGCCCTGATCGACAAACTGGACGCCGGCGCGCGCACGGGATGACGGTGTGCAGACCTCGCAGGTCCCCCTGTTGTCGTTCCGGAGGGCCGGATGACCCTGCGCGACAGCGAGGAGCGCGACGTGACGGTCGCCGCTGTCGCCTCCGTCGGTGGGTGTGAGGGTCGCCGGTGAACGGAAGTGACGGCGTGTTCGGCTTCATCGACGCTATGACGGGAAGCGGACCCGCCCGTTCTTCTTCAACGGTAACGGCCAGGGTCGTTGAGCGAGTCTGGCCAGCCGCTCCGGTGCTCGGCTTCGTCGGCCTGGAGGAGCTGGTCTTCCGGCCCGCCCCTGGCTGTGTAGCGGGTCCACTGCCTGGGGCGTCTCACGGAGACTGACGTCAGCGTCGTGTCGTGGGATGACCTGCCTCTGCCGTTGATCTTCCGGCAGCCCCTTCGTGCGGTCCTCGTTCGCGTCCCTGGCGCATGCCCTGCCCGAGGTTGCGGCGCGTACGGCGGCTACCGAACCGGGCGATCAAGTTCGACGCCCGTTCGACGGCGAAGGATAAAGACAAGCCAGGGCCTCGCGCGGGGCCCCCGCCGCCCCCGCCCGGACGGCCCTCCCCCACCCGGACCCGCTCACCGCGCCGGGCCGTGACCGCCGCCCTACGCTCGGGGCATGAGACGCCGCCCGATGCACATGTCTGACGAGGCCCTGGACACCCTGCGCGCCGCGCTGGTGGAACTTCGGACGGAGCTGAAGGTCCCCCTCGCCTTCCCCAAGCGCGTACTCAAAGCGGCCGACAAGGCCGCAGCCGGGCCGGCCCTGCCCGACAACGACGCCAGGGACCTGCCGTTCTTCACGATCGACCCGCCGACCTCGAAGGACCTCGACCAGGCCATGTACCTGAAGCGGCGGCCCGGCGGCGGCTACCGTGTGTACTACGCGATCGCGGACGTGGCGGCCTTCGTCAGGCCCGGCAGCCCGCTGGACGTCGAGGCGCACGACCGGATCGAGTCGCTGTACTTCCCCGACCTCAAGGTGCCCCTGCACCCAGCCGTCCTCTCCGAGGGCGCGGCCAGCCTACTGCCGAACCAGGACCGCCCCGCCCTGCTGTGGCAGCACGACCTCGACGCCTACGGCAACCTGACCGACTCCTCCGTGAGCCGGGCCATGGTCCGCAGCCGGGCCCAGCTCGACTACGCGGGCGCCCAGCAGGCCATCGAGAACGGCACGGCTGAGGAGTCCCTCGCTCTGCTGCGCGAGATCGGCAAGCTGCGGGAGGCCGTCGAGATCGCGCGCGGCGGCATCTCGGTGAACCTGCCGGACCAGGAGGTCACCCTCGAAGACGGATCGTTCCAGCTGAGCTACGTGGCGACGCTTCCGGTGGAGGGCTGGAACGAGCAGCTCTCCCTCATGACCGGCATGTCCGCGGCCCAGATCATGCTGGACACCGGTACCGGGATCCTGCGGACCCAGAAGGAGCAGGCCGATCAGAACGTGGTCAGGCGCCTGCACGACATCGCGAAGGCCCTGGGAATCGTCTGGCAGCCCGGTATCTCGTACGCAACGCTGGTCCGCAAGCTCGATCCCGGCCAGCAGACCCACATGGCCTTCCTCAGCGAGGCGACCAGCACGATGCTCAAGGCGGAGTACACCGTCTTCCGCGACAACCAGAAGCCGGCGTACACGATGCACGCGGCGATCGCGGCCCCGTACACCCATTGCACGGCTCCGCTGCGGCGCCTGGTCGACCGGTACGCCGGTGAGCTGTGCGTGGCGGCGTGCTCGGACAAGGCCCCGCCGAACTGGGTGCTCGACGCCCTGTCCTGCATCCCGTGCGACACGGCACGGGGAAAGAGCGGCCTTGCGGACCGGCAGATCGTGGACCTGGCCGAGGCCGCGGTGCTCATGCACCGCGTGGGCGAGGTGTTCGACGCCGCGGTCATCGACACCGACGCCGAGCGGGGCAAGCCACGCGAGGGCAAGGTGTTCCTGGCCGACCCCGCCGTGCTGGCCAAGGTCGAGTCGACMAACGGCCTGGACCTCCAGCTCGGATCCAGCGTCAGGGCCACGCTCAAGCGGGCGGACCCCTCCGCGGACGGGGACAAGGTCCTCTTCACCGTGGCCCAGTAGTGCTTTGTTGGCTGGTCTTGTCACGCCGGGTATGCGGTAGTTCGCCCGTTGTATGAGGGCGGGTGAGCTTGCTGAGTGCCGCGTCCGTTTGGAGGAGTTCGCCGGGGAGGTGTCCGCGCCGCGGGTCCGCAGGGACCAGCAGACGAAGGGCCAGTTGTACCTGCGGGGCCTGCTCCTGGATGGACGGCGCGAGTCGATGCAGCCGATGGCCGAGCGGCTCGGGGTGGACCATCGGCGGTTGCAGCAGTTCATGACGTCCTCGACCTGGCCGGTCGCTGACGTGCGGGCCCGCCTGGCGTGGCGGGCCGTGCGGGTGGTGCGGCCGCGGGTGTGGGTGGTGGACGACACCGGTTTCCCCAAGGACGGCACCGCCTCGCCCGGGCGGCCCGGCAGTACTCGGGCACCTTGGGCAAGGTGGGCAACTGTCAGATCGGCGTCAGCGCCCCGGGGCCCGCCGCCCTGGCGGGTGAGGCGGCCCCGCTGGGCCGCGATCGACGTCGGCGGGGAGACCATGCCGAGCTCGGTCGACGTCATGGGGTTGGCCGAAGAGGCTGACCGGCAGCTTCACGCCTCGACGATGATGGTGCCTATGGCCGATTCCGGGCCGGGCCCCTCCGGACGGTCGACCTTCCACCAACCCAGCACGTCCTGGTACTCCGGCTGTGAGATCGCACGTCCTTCGACAGTCATCAGGCGTCCCTGATATGCCTGGGCGTACCGTGCTCGAACCGAATAGACGCCGGGTTCGTCGGGAACAACGAGGTCGCACGACACATTCACCCACTCCGCCGGACCGGGGTTGTCTTCCGCGAGCGCCTCGACGTGCGTGCCGGCATTGACCACCTTCAAGCCGCCCCCGCTGCGCTGCTTGCCGTTCCATACCGACGCCTGGGCTCGATCCTGGCCCGCCAGACCAACGATCACCTGGTTGATGGCGTTGCCACACTCCGAGCAATCATGCAGCATGTCGAAACTGACCTTGTGTGAACCTCCCCCGCGGACCTGTACCACGTCGGCCTGGCCATCGATCTTCACGTTACGGATCTTGAACCGAAACCCCGTCCCGCCTCCGTATGGTTCGACCATCTCGGTGTCGGGTGTGAGAGCCGTGGTGCGGTGGACATCGCTGTGACTCATCTTGTCGGCCATATGCCAAGTAAGCAGGTGGCCACTGACAAGGCCCCGTTCGCGCGGGTGGACGACGCCGGTAAGGTGTTGGCCGACCAGATCGGCGGCCTGCCAGCGGTGGACCGGGCGTGGTTCAGTCGCCAGCGCGGCCCGTTCACCTGCGGGTGCGATCAGGACCAGCCGGACTCGGCCGCGGCCGCCGTCGGCTGAGTCAGCGGGCCTTCGCGAGCGTCGTGGTCTGCGGATCTCTCCGCCCTCGGTCGGCGAGGTGGTGAGGGGCGGCTGCGCTATTGCACGACGAGTGTGGTCATGCGGCGCAGCGGGGAGAGGGCGGCCGGGAGCCAGGCGCAGGCCAGGGCGGCCGCTGCGACGGTGAGGGCGGTGCGGGTGTCGGTGGTGGCGGCGAGGGTGCCCGCGGTCGTGGCGCCGAGGGCGACGGCGCCGGTGAAGAAGACGCGCATGGTGCCGTTGACCCGGGCCATGAGGTGGGCCGGGGTGGCCTGCTGACGGAAGGTCATCATCAACACGGAGTCGAAGCCGATCTTGAGCATGACCAGTGCCCAGGCCAGGGCGGCGAGCGGCGCGGGGACAGGGTGGCCGAGCAGCGGGAGGGTCAGCGCGAGGGGAGCCACGGCGATGCCGACCAGCACGGCGGCGCGGCCTGCGCCGAGCCGGCGGGCCAGCCGGACCGCGCCCAGCGCGCCGGTCAGTCCGCCGACGCCGCCGACGCCCAGGAACAGGCCCAGTTCACCTTCGCTCCAGCCCAGTTCGGTCAGGGTCAGGACGGGCAGCAGGGTCGTCACCCCGGCCGTGCCGATGTTGACCAGGGATCCCGACAGCAGTACGGCGCGCAGCACGGGCTGGCGGGCGACGAAGGCCAGGCCCTCGGTGATCTCCCGTTCCAGCCGCCGATGAGGGGCCGTGGCCGAGGCGGCCGGGTGCTCGCGCAGAGCGAGAGCGGACAGCCAGGCCGCGGACCACACGTAGCCGACGGCCATGGCCAGGAGCACGGTGGGCGGGTTCAGCAGTCCGGCGGCCCAGCCGGCCAGCGGCGGTGCGGCGATCATCGCGGTCTGGGTGAGAGTGGCCAGGCGGGCGTTGGTGGGGGCGAGCAGCGCGCCGGGGGCGAGGTCCTTGACCAGGCTCTGGGTGGCCAGGTCGAAGAAGACGGTCGCCATCCCCTGCACCGTCACGACGGCCAGCAGTTGGGCCATGGTCAGTGCGTGGCACCAGTAGGCGACCGGGACGGTCGTCAGCGCCGTCGCGCGCACCAGGTCGGCGGCGATCATGACGGGCCGCCGGGGCACCCGGTCCAGCCACGCGCCCACCGGCAGACCCAGCAGCACGAACGGCAGCGTCAGCGCGGTGCGCAGCAGCGCGGTTGCCGAGGCGCCCGCGTGCAGCGCGGTGACCGCCGTCAACGGGACGGCCACCTGACCGATCTGGGCGCCCCACAGGGCGACCCCGGAGGCGGTCAAGTATCGGGCTCGGTCCCGCCCCGAGACAGCGGGCGTGCGGCTGTTCGACGGGGCCGGAGCGGCGGAGGACTTGTCGATCATGTCGGTCATGGCAGGAAGCCTCGGGGACCGGCCCACTCCTGCTCAATGGATTCGCACTAGAGTGAATCCTCGTGCCGACCCTCACCCTGTCCCTGGAGAGCGCCGACCTCAGCCAGCTGCGCTGGGCCCTGTCCCCGGCCTGGGAACTGCTGGCCTCGGTCAGGGCGCTCACCCGGCCCGCCGGCCGCGCCGTCCACATGCCATGGCTGTCCGCCCACCGGGGTGACCCACTGCTGAGCGAACCGGTGGCCCGAGAACTGGCCGCCGCCACCCCGAGGCGGCTCCCCGGCTTCCTCGCCCCCACCCCCSCCTCACCCTTGACCGAACTGGACGATGAGCTGGCCGAGGTCCGCGCCACCCCGATCGAGACCCTGCGGCACGACCTGACCGCCGTCTACGGCGACCGGCTCCCCACGATCCTCCACCCGCTCCTGCGCGCCCCCCGACGCGAACTGGGCGCTCTCACCGACCACCTGCACCGCTACTGGCAACGCACCCTGGCCCCGCACTGGCCCCGCATCCGCGCCCTCCTGGAATCCGACATCCACCACCGCGCCCGCACCCTCACCGAGCGCGGATCCGCGGCCATGCTCGCCGACATCCACCCCGACCTGGCCTACGACCAGACCGCCGGCACCCTGCGCATCACGCTGCGCCACGGCGTCCCGGACCAGGCCCACCGGCGCCTGGAGGGACGCGGTCTGGTCCTGGTGCCCTCGGCCTTCGCCTGGCCGCGCCTGTACGTGAAGACCATCGAGCCGTGGACGCCGGTGATCCGCTATCCCGTCCGCGGCATCGGCACGCTGTGGGAGGCCGCCGACACCGCCAGCGACCTGGCCGCGGCCCTCGGTGCCACCCGCGCCAGGCTCCTGGACCTCCTGGAGAGCCCGGCCACCACCCTCGAACTCGCCCACCGCACCGGCCTGGCCCCCGGCGGCGTCTCCGTCCACCTACACCGGCTCACCCGCGCCGGCCTGATCGCCCCCCACCGCGTCGGCCGCACCGTGCTCTACGCCAGAACCACCCGCGGCGAAGCCCTCTACCACTGACACCACCAGCCGCCGCACCACAACGCCGGCCGGCGCGGCCGCGCAGCCGACCGGCATCAGTTCCCGCTGACGACGGGGAATCAACTCCAGCCGGTGTGCCCACCCACCGGCACCACCCGGGGAGATTCATCCAGCTCATCGGAAGTGGCCGGCGGAGACGCGTGAGGGCCGTCTGGAGCCTGTGGGACAGCCGACGCCTACACCGCCAGTGGCTCCGTCGGGCAAGGACGTCAACTGGAGGGCGAGGACCTCGGGGTCGGCCGCGCCGGCCTCCTGCCGTTAGTAGTAACCATTCCCGCGGACCAAACCACGCCCTAGACTGCGACCGCTCCAAGACCTGGCGATCATCGGGAGGGCGTGCAAGATGAAACGAGCACTGATCAGCGCATTCGCGGCCGTGGCGTTAGTCGTGTCCGGGGGGAGTGTCGCCACCGCATCCGACGGCGCTCCGCCGCGCACCACGCACGGCCCTTGCCAGTACACCCAGACCCCGGACGAGCCGCCGGCGCGCCCTGTTCCGCTGCCGCCTGACCCGCGGCGCACCCCCAGTCGTGGCACGGTTGACATGGCTGTTCCGACCAGCCGGGGCCCGCTCCCGCTGCACTTGGACCGGGCCAAGGCGCCGTGCACGGTCCAGAGTTTCCTGCACCTGGCACGGCATGGGTTCTATGACCGCACGGTGTGCCACCGTCTGACGGCGTATCCGACGCTGAAGGTCCTGCAGTGCGGCGACCCGACCGGTACCGGTGAGGGCGGGCCCGGGTACAAGTACAAGGACGAGCTGCCGGTGGACCTGCCGCCGGCACCGACCGACCCGACCGGCGCGCGCCGTCTCTACGGGCGCGGCCTGCTGGCGATGGCCAACGCCGGTCCGGACACGAACGGTTCACAGTTCTTCGTCGTCTACGGCGACTCCGCGCTGCGACCGAACTACACGGTGTTCGGCACGGTCGACGCCGACGGCCTGACGACACTCGACAAGGTCGCCGCCGGAGGCATCGAGCCGACCGCGGAGAACCCGGCGCCGATCGACGGCACACCCGTCCTGCGGACCGAGCTGCTCCACGTCCGGCCGTCCGGCCGGCATTGACGCACCGTGACGTGGCCACGTCCTCGATGAGCGTGCCTGGCACCTGTGGCCGCTCCCGGGCGGACTGTGCCGGCCGGGTGAAGTGTCCGGGTGCGGAAGAGGAGGGACCCGGACTTGTGCCAGGGCGACGCGAAGCGCCCAAGGCCCAGCAGGTGGACTCCGTAGGGTGCTGCCCATGGACATCGCATCCATTGCGGCATCGTGGGTGGTTGTCCGGCAAGGCGCAGCCGGTGTCCTTCCGAGCCGTGATCGGTTTTGGTCTAGAATGCGTCTCTTTGATCGGTTGGACCGTTGATCGGATATATCCGTCCGGCCACTGATTACTGATGCGACGTGGGACCGGATCGAGCTGTTGATACCGACCGATCCGGTCCGTGGTCAGCGGTGGGCCGATCACCGCCGAGCCCTGGAAGCCATCGCGTGGAAGTGCCGCACCTGCTCGCCGTGGCGGGACCTGCCGGGCGAGCTCGGCTCGTTCCAAACCGCTCCCACATGCCTGATCAGATGAGCCGTGGACGGCACCTGGAACGCATCCTCGCCGCAGTTTTGGCAGCGGCCGACGCCGATGCCGACGTCGGCCGGCCCGTCTCGGTGGACTCCGCCGTCTGCCGAGCCCACCAACACGCCGCCGGCGCCATGAAGGGGGGCGCCAGGCCTGGCCGAACCCGACGACCACGCCCTCGGACGCTCCCGAGGCGGCCTGAGCACGAAAGTCCACCTTGCCTTTGTGGCTCGCACCGCAGGTCTCGATGAGCCGGTCCAGGTCCGCGTTCGGCGGAGGCTTCCGGCGGCTGCTCGACGCCACCCGAATCCCCTTTTCCACCAGGTCAGCAGCAGGGCTGCCGACGAGGAAACGCCATGAGGCCGGGCCGCGTCGACTGGGCATTTTCAGTCGCGCGCACTCCGGCAGGGCCACGGCGAAGCCGTTCGCCTCTACGTGTCCGGAGCACCGAGGGTGTTGCCCAGCGGGCCGAGGAGGGAGAGCGTGCAGAGGTACCCCTTGACCACTGTCCAACGGTCGTCCGTCGCGGAGGAGGAGCCTTCTGCAACACCCTTTGGCCAGGAGACCCCAGCCGGCTGCTCCCGCAGGGAGTCGGCCGGAGTCAGATCGTGACCGGGCCGTGGGCGGTGGCGAACTCGACCGAGACCAGGCCCGGTTCCTCATCCTCGACCCAGGTGACGTCGATCTGGTCGAGGGGGTGGTCGGCCGGTTCGCCGAGGAATTCGGCGATGGAGGCGGCGTCGCCGGCGATGGAGACCCCGTGGATGGTGGTGGAAGTGCGCGGGTCGGCGCTCGGGCGCTCCTCGATGGGTACCAGCCACTGAAGGAAGTACGGCAGTTGCGGGTCCTCCAGCAGTTCCAGCAGGCCGATCTGCTTCCACCTCAGGTCGAACCCGTCGGGGCGGACACGGTGGCCCTCGGCCGAGGTGCGGCCGAGGCGGGCTTCGACCGGGGCGATGTCGTCGACGGAGACCACCCAGCCGAGCCAGCCGCCGCCCTCGGCGGCGCGGCGCGCGACCGCCTGGCCGAAGGGCGCGCGGTCGGCGGCGGGATGGTCGAGTGTGGTGACGACCTCGACATAGGTGCCGCCGCTCAGCGGGAGAATGAAATTGCGGGTGCCGAATCGCGGGTGCACGCCCCCGTCGACGAACCCGCCGCCGAGGGCCGATCCGATCCACTGGACGGTCGAGACGAAGCTGTCGCGGGCCACCGCATAGGACACGTGATCAAGTCGCACTGCGCCATCATCACCCGACAACCCGTGCAAATCCCGACGCCACGCCCGCCGTCCCGACCGCGTTCGTCCGTGGGTTCAGCCGTGGAGCGGATCGATCATCGTCATCCCGGCGGGGGAGGCCCCGGTCGAAGCCAGGCAGCAGCGCTGCCGCCATCTTCGCCAGTGGTGAGGGAGCCCGTACGGTGCTGCGGAAGGAACCGATGCCCTCCTCGCGCATCTTCATCTGGCAGCACATCACCAAGCTCACCCCGGAGGAAGTTCAGCAGGCCATCCCGCTTCACCACCCCATCTGGGTGCGAACCGAACCCGACGACATCGCCTTCGCCGACCGCCACGCGACACCTAGTGACCTGAGCCAGAGGTTTATCGTTGGTTTGGGTATGAGTCGTCCTGGTCCGATGATTCCGCCGTTGTTGGTGACTGATGCCCAGCGTGTCGTGCTGGAGGGTTGGTTACGTCGTCGCGCGACGGCTCAGGCGTTGACTCAGCGGTCACGGATCGTGTTGGAGTGCGCGGAGGGGCACTCGGTGACGGAGGTGTCGCGACGGCTGCGGGTTGCTCCCGACACGGTCCGCACCTGGCGGCGGCGCTTCATCGAGCATGGGCTGGACGGGCTGGGCGACGAGCCGCGGCCGGGTGTCCCACGGAAGATCACCGACGAGGATGTCGAGCGGGTGATCGTGAAGACCCTGGAATCGACGCCGAAGAACGCGACGCACTGGAGAACAGGTCAAGGACGGTGGCCAGGTAGAGCTTGCCCTCACCGGTCTCGATTGACGGTGGCGAGGTAGAGCCAGCCCTCGTCGGTGGCGATGAAGGTGATGTCGCCGCACCAGCGGGTGTCAAYGGCTGCCGGGTCGGGGCGGAAGTCGCGAAGGACCAGGTCAGGGCGGGCGGCCGCGTTCGGGCCGGGGGCGGTGGTGCGGTGTCGTCGCCTTCGGTGTCGGCCGATGAGTCCCGCCTGCCGCATCAGGCGGGCCACCCGCCGGCGCCCGCAGCCGGCACTCTCACGCTGGAGGACGGTGTGGACGCACTGGACCCCGTACGTTCCACGGGACTGTCCGTGGACATTGGTGATCCGCTCGGTCAGCTCGGCGTCTCGCACCGCACGGGGACCGGGGGCGCTGCTGCAGCGGGCGTAGTAGGCGGCTCGGGAGACCATGAGCAGCTCACACGCGCGCTTGACGCTGTGCCCTGCAGTTTTCTCCGCCTCGATGAACGGGTCCACGCTCACCGGGTCTCCATCGCGAAGAAAGCCGTCGCACGCTTGAGGACCTCCACGTCCTCCCGCAGCCGACGGTTCTCCCGTCGAAGCGCGGCCAGTTCCTCGCGCTCGCTACTGGTCAGGCCGTCCCGGTCGCCCGCGTCGACCTCGGCCTGCCTCACCCAGCCCCGCACCGCGGTCTCGGTCAGATCGAAGTCCTTGGCGACCTGACCGACCGAACGGTCACCACGCCGGCACAGACCGACGATCTCGGCCTTGAACTCCGCCCCGTGAACGAGCGCCGAGGACGCACCTTCTTCTTCCCCATGCTCTCCATGATGAACATCATCCTTCCGGGGCCCAAGCCCCTGATCTCGGATGTCCGTCAAAGCGGAGCAAGCCCAGAGCACCATAGTTGGCGGTGTGTGCTCCAGTTGGCGAGCCGAGTCCTTCAGATGGCGGCCGGTTCCTGTGGCGCGGCGACGT
Source organism: Streptomyces sp. M-16 (assembly GCF_052114405.1). Classification (NCBI taxonomy): domain Bacteria; kingdom Bacillati; phylum Actinomycetota; class Actinomycetes; order Kitasatosporales; family Streptomycetaceae; genus Streptomyces; species Streptomyces sp. M-16. Next base: position 39,920 of record NZ_JBFRER010000054.1, read on the forward strand.
CCCGTAGCCGCGCGGCCCGGCCGGGTGGGGGCGCTACCGGCGGGCCGCTGGTGGTGTCGCTCCGTCACTCGCCACGCTGCTGCTCGTCGGTGGTGTCGAGTTGCTGTTGAGCGGCGGTGATGCGGCGGTGCGGGTGCTGATGTGGTCGCGGGCGGCGAGTTCGGCGGCGGTCGGCACGCGGGTGAGTGGCTCTGTCATCGCCTTATGGTGTGGGTGCGCGGCGGAACCCGCCGGTCCGCAGACGCTCGCCCGCTGGTGTGATGATGTTCCTAACCTGACCTGGGGGCCTCCGACACGCCAGTGGTATGGCGGGACCTTCATCGACTGGGACGACGTTGCGGTGGCGTACGGCACCCGATTCCCGCCCGATTACAGGGACTTCCTGTCCGTCTACGGCAGCGGTGAAATCGACGGAATGCTGGCCGTTTTCGCTCCGAGGATGGATCCTCATGTTCCTTCGCGTCACACCTCAAGGCTTCCGGCAGACGTTCTCGACCTGCCGGAGGTCGACGAGTGGAACGACCCGTTGTGCGCCGAGCTGTATGGCCCGGCGGACGTCATGGTCTGGAGGGAGACAGTCGAAGCGGACGTACTGGGCTGGATCCCGAGCAGCGACGAACCGGGGACATGGCCTGTGGCTGTCTATGTGCACGGAGGTGAGTGGACAGTCTACGACTGCAGCATGACGGAATTTCTGCTGCAGCTCCTCGCTGGAGAATTTGACGGGAACCCGACAGGGCTGGCGCGTCTGTTCGGAAAGGGTAGCGCGGAGTTCACCACCGGCTGACAGGTCAGGGCGCCGGGGTGGGACGCTGTCTCCAGCGCGTTTCAGCGGGCGGTTCGTGACTTTTGGACGGCTCTGTCGTCGCCTGATGGTGTGAGTTCGATGTGGAACGGCCGTTCCGTAGGCGCTCGTCTGCTGGTGTGATGATGTGAGTGAATGCATGTCCTACCCCAGCGACTTATCCGAGGCGCAGTGGGCTCTGATCGAGCCGGTGATCACGGCGTGGAAGGACCGGCAGAACCTGCACCTGGCCGCCCCCAGAGACCAGTTCCTGCGCCTGCTGGAGCTGACCGGCCCCCGGGACCTGTTCGGCGTCGATCCCGTCCCGCTGTTCTGACTCCGCTCGACCGGGAGCCGGGGGCTGTGTCGTGCGTGGCGGTCAGGTGTGCGGCCGCCCGTCGGCGCCGCCGTGGCCGTCGGCCTCGTCGTGGTCGAACCAGTAGTCGCCGGCGGCCATGTAGCGGAAGCGGGGAGGGTGACGCTGGCGGCGCGGTGCCGTCGCCCCTGGAGGCGAGGGGGTGGGCGTGGGGGCTGCAGTGGTGGAAGTCGCCGACCACAGACCGGCCCGTCGGGCGTGTGGTCAGGCAGGACGAAGGTGACCTGCGCGCGGCCTTCGAGCTTCTGGCGTTCGAGCACCGGGGGCTCCCACCGACGAAGGGGTTTGTGGCTGGTGCATCCTCGGCCCGCCGACGGTGGGGTGGACGCGTGCGCGCCCGGCGGCGGGGACCCAGTCACCCTGCGGGAGTGCGCCACGTCGGCCAGGCGGAAGCGTCGGCCCGCTGGCAAGCCGTCGCATGCTTGGGGGACTCGGCCCAGCCGCAGGTCCCAAGCGGCCCGCGCATCGGCGGTAGTCCGGCCCGTAGGGGGTTTCGTCACGCGGGTGACGGGTTTCGTGACGTGCGTGCGGTGTTGTCCTCCGGCAGTGCTTCCGGGGATTTTCGTGTGCGGTTGGCGCTGGAGCGGCATTTGGGGGAGCAGTAGCGGGCCGGTCGGCCGGTGGATCCTGGGGTCCGTGCGGGCAGGCTCCCACCGCAGACCGGGCACGAGGGTACAGGGCCGGGCCGGGCGGTGTCCGGGGCGGCTTCCATAGCGGGGGCGGGGGCAGGCGATGGCGGTGACGGCGGTGCCGAATGGTGGGTGAGTCCTTGTCGTTCGGCGATGACGCCTGCTTCGAAGCGGCTGCTAGCACCGAGGGTCTCAAGGAGTTCGGAGACGTGCCGGCGGCAGGTACGCAGGGAGATACCGAGGCGGCGGCCGATGGTGTCGTCCTTGATGCCTTTGGCGAGCATGACGAGGATGGTCCGCTTCATGGTCTGGGAGACGGCTTGAGCGGCGTGGGGCCCGGTGGCGTAAGGGGTGGGGCTGGCCCGGGGTCGCGTTCGAAGACGTCCAGGAGGTAGGCGAGAAGGTCCGGGTTCGCGGATGATCAGGGCGCCGCCGGAGCGGGCCGGGAGCAAGGCCAGGGCCTGGTCCACGATGATCAGCTGAGGCAGTACCTCGGGCAGGGTGCGGATCGGGGCGCCTGCGGCGACGAGGTGTTCGGCGTGGGTGCGGGTGGGCTGGTCGAAGCGGGTGGCGTGCTGATAGAGGCTGCGCATGCGGATGCCGCGCTGGAGAAGGCGAGGTCGCGGGGGAGTGCTTCGCGCAGTGCGGCAGGTGGGAAGGCGCCGCCGTCTTTGGACACCACCTCGCTGCGGCAGGGGTCGATGACGTCGGTGAGCAGGGTGCGGACGGCGGACTTGTCGGGCAGGTGGTCGATGCTGCCCTGCGGGAAGGCGTGCTGGCGGGCCTGGAGGTAGACAGGTATGAGGGCCACGAGCCAGTCGTGCTGCTCTTGGATCTGCCGGCGCTGGATACGCAGGGCTTCTTCCTGGGCGCGGAGGGCGGCGTCGCGATCGGAGAGCAGGTGGGCGGCGGCGGCCTGCGGGCTCACCGGCTGCCAGCGCACGCCGGGATCCCCGGGGGCGGCGGGGACTGCTTGGAGGAGGCAGGCATCAAGGAGCGAGTTCAGCGCCCGGTGGCTCTCGTGCTCGCTGATTCCGGTCTCGGCGGCAGCCCTCGACAGGGCGGCGGGGGTGAGGCTTTCGTGGACGACGGTCCAGCGGTAGAGCAGGACTCCGCGCTGCCCAGTTCGGGCACGCCTGCTGCCCCGCCGTGACCTGGCGCAGTGCCCATGGAATCCCTCCTAAAAGTGCATGGCACACAGATGATGCCCCGGGGGGCTGCCGCGGTCGGCGCCGGGTCGGCACAGTGGTGATCACAACCGGCACAAGCGGCTGGCGACCAGAGCACGGACACCGGCGGACCGACCGCTGCCGGCTACACAACAGGAGCCGACGCACATGCGGGGAAACACGGCCCGGGCTCTGGTGGCCCGCGTACTGGCCGCGGGCATCGGAGGGGGCGCCGCCGCCTCCGCCGCTTCGGACGGGACCGGCGCCGGACACCGCGTCAGTGCTGACGCGGAACTTCCCGGGTGGCTCGACCCCGGCAAAGACTGCCCCGTGACGACCGCGTGGGGCGACAGGAACTGCCCGCCCAGGCAGTACCAGGCGGTGCGGTCCGCCTCGTTAGCGGACCGTTAGCGGCCCCTGACAGATTCCCGATCTCATCCTGCCCAGGAAAGGTACCGACCTTGCCACGCTCCGACGTTCTTCACCCACGCACCAGGACGCTCACCACGCTGATGGCGATGGCCGCGCTCGTCGGCTTGCTGGTCGGCCTGCCGGCATCGCCGGCCGCAGCGGACACGCCCAACGCCCACACCATCGCGACCTACAACTCGCAAGGCGCCCGTTGGTCGGACGTCCGGCAGCTCAGCAACGAGAACGACATCGTCGCCGTCCAGGAGGCGGGGTCGGAACCGAGTTTGTACGGCATGGTGTTCCAGCAGTCGTACAACCGCAGCGGCTACACCGTCCACCTGTACCGCTGGGGCAGCCGCTTCGTGTACTGGATGAGTCCGCTGGGAGACACCCGGGTCAACCTCGCCATGGTCACGCACACCATGGCCCACGAGGTCTACGTCGCCCCGCCCGGCCGGGCCGGCGCCCGCCCCGCGCTGGGTCTGCGCATGGACGACGACATCTACTACAACGTGCACGCGCTGGCTTCGGGAGCGCACAACGAAGCAGAGGAGCTGGTACGCCAGGTCCGCAACCAAGCGACCGCGGCGGGCCGCGCGTGGACCGTCATGGGCGACTTCAACCGTGACCCGGACCAGGGCATGCACAATCTCGCCGCAGGTCTGGGCGCTCAGGTCTACCACACTGGCCTTGCGACCCAGCAGAGCAGCGGCGAACTCGACTACATGATCTCGTCGCGCGCGCTGGGGAACTACCGCGGGATACGTATGGGCGGCCGCGGCTCCGACCACTACCCGGTCTACTTCCGCACGCAGTTGGTGGCGAACGGGTCCGTGGTCGAGCTGACCAGCGACAGCGACCACGACAAGTACCTCACGTTCGAACGCGGGAGCAACGCCAACGGCACGCACCTGGTCTCCGGCACCTGGAGCCCCATGAAATCCCAGTGGAAGCTGCGCAGCATTCCCGGCGGCGGCAAGTATGACTTCAACTTCGTCAACAGGTCGACCGGCAAGTGCATCGACGTCGACAACGGCCGCTGGGCGAAGAGTGGCGATGCCCTCAACGAATGGGACTGCGAGGGCCAAAGCTCCCAGGTCTTCTCCATCTACTACTGGGGCGAGGAGCCGGGGGCCTGGATGATCAAGCAGAACAACACCGAGTTGTGCGTGAACACCACGGCCACCAAAACCAAGGTGCTCAGCCTGATGCCGTGTGCTCACGCCACCCCCAACCAGCGCTTCGTGCCGCACTTCTACGGCTAAGACTTGTCCCGTAAATGATCTTTGAGTCGCCCTGGGCAGGGTCGGTCGCGGTGCGATCCGCTGGCTTATCCGGCGAGGGCGAGGTTGTGCAGGCGGGCGATGCCGAGCATGGCTTGGTGC
>NZ_JBFRER010000055.1:0-43879 GCF_052114405.1 Streptomyces sp. M-16
CCACTACACGACCGCTGACGAGGCGAACGCACGATGAACCGACAACTGGCGGGCACCGGCCGGTCCGGGCCTGCCCGGCCCCGGCGGGGCCCCGGAGGCCGACGCCCCGGAGCCCGAAGCCGCCGAAGCCGCCGAAGCCGCCGAAGCCGCCGAAACCGCCGGAGGCGACGGGTGGGTCGGGGTCGAGGCCGCCATCGAGCTGCTCTCCTCCCCGCTCGGCGGGATGGACCCCGCCGACCTGCGCCGCCTCGGCCGGGCCCTGCGCGACGAGGAGCGGGCCGCCGGGGTCACCGTCCCCGCACCCTCCGACGTCCTGCTGGCCCGCGCCCTCGCCGAGCCCGAACGGCTCACCGCGCACGACCCCGCGTACGCCCGCGGAGCGCAGCGCCTCGGCCTGCTCCTGCGCAAGGCCCGCGAGCTCCTCCAGGGCGGCGGCACCGCCGAAGAGGCCCTGTGGACCCTGTGGGACGGCACCCCCTGGCCGCAGCGCCTGGAGCGCCGCGCCCGCCGCGGCGGCACCTCCGGCCGCAACGCCGACCGCGACCTCGACGCCGTCTGCGCCCTCTTCGACAACGCCGCCCGCGCCGAGGAACGCACCGGCGGCCGCGGCGCCCTGAACTTCCTCGAACAGCTCGAAGCCGAGGACATCGCCGCCGACACCCTCACCACCCGCGCCGTCCGCACCGACGCCGTACGCCTGATGACCGCACACCGCTCCAAGGGCCTCGAGTGGGGCCTCGTCGTGGTCGCCGGCGTCCAGGAGGGCCTCTGGCCGGACCTGCGCCGCCGCGGCTCCCTCCTGGAAGCCGACCGCATCGGACACGACGGCCTCGCCGAGCCCCTCACCCCCGGCGCCCTCCTCGCCGAGGAGCGCCGGCTGTTCTACGTCGCCGCCACCCGCGCCCGCCACCGCCTCGTCGTCACCGCCGTCAAGGCGCCGGCCGAGGACGGCGACCAGCCCTCCCGCTTCCTCACCGAACTCGGCGTCACCCCCAAGGACGTCACCGGCCGCCCCCGCCGCCCCCTCGCCGTCCCGGCCCTCGTCGCCGAACTGCGCGCCACCACCGTCGACCCCGACGCCTCGCCCGCCCTGCGCGACGCCGCCGCCCGCCGTCTCGCCCGCCTCGCCGCGCTCACCGACGACGAGGACCGCCCCCTGGTGCCCGCCGCGCACCCCCAGCGCTGGTGGGGCCTGTACGAGCCCACCGCCTCCACCGTCCCCCTGCGCGACCGCGACCGTCCCGTGGCCCTCTCCGGCAGCGCCCTGGACCAGCTCGCCAACACCTGCTCCCTCCAGTGGTTCCTGGGCCGCGAGGTCAAGGCCGACGCCCCCTCCACCGCCGCCCAGGGCTTCGGCAACGTCGTCCACGTCCTCGCCGACGAGGTCGCCTCCGGCCGCACCCCCGCCGACCTCGCCGTCCTGATGGAACGCCTCGACTCCGTCTGGGACGCCCTCGCCTTCGACGCCCCCTGGAAGTCCCGCCAGGAGAAGGACAACGCCCGCGCCGCCCTGGAACGCTTCCTGCGCTGGCACACCACCGACCGCGCCGGCCGCGTCCCCGTGGCCACCGAGCACGACTTCGACGTCACCCTCGACGCCGGCGAGTACGCCGTCCGCATCCGCGGCTCCATGGACCGCGTCGAGGCCGACCCGCAGGGCCGCGCCTACGTCGTCGACTTCAAGACCGGCAAGGGCGCGCCCACCAAGGACGAGGTCGCCCGCCACCCCCAGCTCGCCGTCTACCAGCTCGCCGTCCGCGAGGGCGCCGTCGACGAGGTCTTCGACGGCCTGCGCCCCGGGACCGGCGGGGCCGAACTCGTGCAGCTGCGCCAGGGCGCCGCGAAGAAGGAAGGCGGCGACGAGGTCCCGAAGGTCCAGGCACAGCAGCCCCTCGACGACGGCCCGTCCGGCGCCTGGGTCGGCGACCTGCTCGCCACCGCCGCCGGCCGGGTCCTGGACGAACGCTTCGCCCCGGCCACCGGCGAACACTGCAAACGCTGCTCCTTCCGCAGTGCGTGCAGTGCCCGTCCCGAGGGCCGGCAGACCGTCGAATGAGACGCCGGACCGCGATGTCGGTGGCGGCGGATAGCCTTTCGAGGTGACCGCCGTGACCGCGTACGAGTCCGGGCGCGCGCCCGCACTCACCGATCCTGAGCAGCTCAAGGAGCTCCTCGGGATCCCCTTCACGCCCGAACAGCTGGCCTGCGTCACCGCCCCGCCCGCCCCCCAGGTGATCGTCGCCGGGGCCGGCTCCGGCAAGACCACCGTCATGGCCGCCCGCGTGGTCTGGCTCGTCGGCACCGGAGCGGTCGCCCCCGAGCAGGTCCTCGGCCTCACCTTCACCAACAAGGCCGCCGGCGAGCTCGCCGAACGCGTGCGCAAGGCCCTCGCCCGGGCCGGCGTCACCGACCCGGACCCCTCCCCGGCCGAGGCCGAAGCGGCCGGCGGCGAGCCGCGGATCTCCACCTACCACGCCTTCGCCGGCCAGCTCCTGAAGGACCACGGCCTGCGCATCGGACTGGAGCCCAGCGCCCGCCTCCTCGCCGACGCCACCCGCTTCCAGCTCGCCGCGAAGGTGATCCGCGAAGCCCCCGGCCCCTACCCCTCCCTCACCAAATCCGTCCCCGACCTGGTCAGCGACCTCCTCGCGCTCGACGGGGAACTCTCCGAGCACCTCGTCGAGCCGGACGGGCTGCGCGCGTACGACACGGAACTGCTCGACTCCCTCGCCGACGTCAGACTGACCAACGAGGACCTCCGCAAGGTCCCCGAGGCCGTCCGCGGCCGCCTGGAGCTGCTCGAACTGGTCGCCCGCTACCGTGCGGCCAAACGCTCCCGGGACCTCTTCGACTTCGGCGACCAGATAGCCCTCTCCGCCCGGCTCGCCACCACCCGCCCCGAGGTCGGCACCCTGCTGCGCGAGGAGTTCCGCGTGGTCCTCCTCGACGAGTACCAGGACACCTCCGTCGCCCAGCGGCTGCTGCTCTCCGGGCTCTTCGGCGGGGGCACCGGGCACGCCGTGACCGCCGTGGGCGACCCCTGCCAGGCCATCTACGGCTGGCGCGGCGCCTCCGTCGCCAACCTCGACGACTTCCCCGCCCACTTCCCGCACGCCGACGGGCGCCCCGCCACCCGGCTCTCCCTCAGCGAGAACCGGCGCAGCGGCGGCCGCCTCCTCGACCTGGCCAACGGCCTCGCCGCCCCGCTGCGCGCCCTGCACGAAGGGGTCGAGGCGCTGCGTCCCGCCCCGGGCGCCGAACGCGACGGCGTGGTGCGCTGCGCCCTGCTGGAGACGCACGCCGAGGAGCTGGAGTGGCTCGCGGACTCCGTCGCCCACCTGGTGCGTACGGGGACCGAACCGGGCGAGATCGCGGTGCTGTGCCGTTCCGCCGCGGACTTCGCGCAGATCCAGGCCGTGCTGGTGGCCCGTGACGTGCCGGTGGAGGTCGTGGGCCTGTCCGGCCTCCTCCACCTCCCCGAGGTCGCCGACCTGGTCTCGGTGTGCGAGGTGCTCCAGGACCCGGGGGCCAACGCCGCCCTCGTCCGGGTCCTCATCGGTCCGCGCTGGCGCATCGGCGCCCGCGACCTGGCCCTGCTCGGCCGCCGGGCCCGGCAGCTGGTGGCCCGCGCCGCCGCGGACGACGGCCCCGACGGGAGGCTCGCGGCGGCGGTCGAGGGCGTGGACCCGGCGGAGATCGTCTCCCTCGCCGACGCGCTGGAGACCTTCCTCGACGGTGCGGGCCATGCCGCCCCCGACGACCTGCCCTTCTCYGCCGCCGCCCGGGTGCGCTTCGCGCACCTCGCGCAGGAGCTGCGCGACCTGCGGCGTTCGCTCGCCGATCCGCTGATGGACGTACTGCACCGGGTGCTGGCCACCACCGGCCTGGAGGTCGAGCTCTCCGCGTCCCCGCACGCGCTGGCCGCCCGGCGCCGCGAGACCCTGTCGAACTTCATGGACGTCGCGGCCGGCTTCGCCGCGCTCGACGGAGAGGCGAGCCTCCTCGCCTTCCTGGGCTTCCTGCGCACGGCCGCCCAGTACGAGAAGGGCCTGGACCACGCCCTGCCGGGCGGGGAGAACACCGTCAAGGTCCTGACCGCCCACAAGTCCAAGGGGCTGGAGTGGGACGTGGTCGTCGTCCCCGACCTGTGCGCCGGCTCCTTCCCGAAGGAGAAGCCGCCCGAGGCCTGGACCTCGTACGCGAAGGTCCTCCCGTACCGCCTGCGCGGCGACGCCCCCACCCTTCCCGCCGACCCGGAGTGGACCTCGGCGGGCCTGAAGTCCTTCAAGGCCGCCCTCAAGACCCACAAGCAGACCGAGGAACTCCGCCTCGGGTACGTCACCTTCACCCGGCCGCGCTCCCTGCTGCTGGCCTCCGGCCACTGGTGGGGCCCGACGCAGAAGCGCCGACGCGGCCCCTCGGCGTTCCTGGACGCCCTGCGCGCGCACTGCGAGGCCGGATTCGGGGAGATCGAGGCCTGGGCGCCGGAGCCCGACGCCGACGCGGAGAACCCCGCCCTGGCCTCCGGCTCGGCTCCCGACCACTCCTGGCCCCTGCCCCTGGACCCCGCCTCCCTGGCCCTGCGCCGCCGGGCGGCGGCCCTGGTCGAATCCCACCTCGCCGCGGGCCCCCCGCCCTCCGAGGACCCGTACCTGTGGCCCCCGCACTGCGAGGACCCGTCGTACGACACGGAGGCGTGGCCGGACCCGTCCGAGGGCGGTGCCGGGTGGCGGGCGCCGTCCACGGGTGATGCCCGCCGTCCGGGTCGGCCGGCTTCGCCCGGGGACGATGCCCCGTGGCCGGACCCGTTCGACGACGGCAGCTCCTGGCCGGACTCCTCCGGGAACGGGGCCCCTGCCGGGCCCCGGCAGGGGCGGACGGGCGGGACCACCGCGCGGCCGGGCCAAGCCCAGGCCACCCGCGGCGGGGAACCCACCATGGGCGGCGCCGGGCCCGCGCCCGACGATGCCTGGTACGACGCACCCTGGCCCGGCGAGGCACCGGGCGGCTCCGCCGAGCCCTCGGCCGATGACCCCTGGGCGGCGGCGCCCGGGGCCGGTGACGCCCCGGCGGCCCCCCGGGCCGATGACCCCCGGGCGGCGGCGCCCGGGGCCGGTGACGGCTGGGTGGCCGAGTCCTCGGCCGATGACCCCTGGGCGCTGGAGCCCTGGGCTGACGACGCCTGGGCGGGGGAGTCCCGGGCCGGTGACGCCCCGGCGGCGGCGCCCCGGGCCGGTGACCCCCGGGCGGCGGAGCCCGGCGGGTCCGACGACCTCTGGGCCGGGGAGACCGCGCACCCCGCCGAAGCCCCCCGCGGCAGCGRTTCCGCACGGCTGCCCGGCCCCCGCCCGGCCGGTGGCTCCTCCGCCCCCGGCGCCCCCAACGGCTCCGCCGCCCCGCCCCCGACCCCCGAAGAGGCCCGCGCCATCGCCTCCTGGGACCGCGATCTCGACGCCCTCGAAGGCGAACTCCGCCGCGCACGGGCGGCCGTCCGCGACGTCGAGTTGCCCTCCGCCCTCTCCGCGAGCCAGCTCATGCGCCTGGCCGCCGACGAGCAGGGCTTCGTACGCGATCTCGCCCGCCCCATGCCCAGACCTCCGCAGCCGGCCGCCCGCCAGGGCACCCGCTTCCACGCCTGGGTGGAGTCCCGCTTCGACGAGCTGCCCCTGCCGCTCCTCGACCTCCTCGACCCCGCCACCGAGCTGCCCGGCTCCGACCAGGAGGTCGCCGACGAGGCCGACCTCGACGCCCTCAAGGCCGCCTTCGAGCGCAGCGAGTACGCCGAGCGGACGCCGTACCGGATGGAGGCCCCGGTCCAGCTCACGCTCGCCGGCCGGGTGATCCGCGGCCGGATCGACGCCGTCTACAAGAACCCCGACGGCTCGTACGAGGTGGTCGACTGGAAGACCGGCCGCACCACCCAGGCCGATCCCCTCCAGCTCGCCGTGTACCGCCTCGCCTGGGCGGAAGTCACCGGGACCTCCCTCGACCGGGTCTCCGCCGCCTTCCTCCACGTCCGCAGCGGCCGCGTCATCCGCCCCCGTGACCTGCCCGGACGGGCCCGCCTTGAGCGGATCCTCCAAGGCGAAACGGGCACGGACGGTGACGCTCAGGCGGACGGATAGGCTCGGGGCCATGAGCGAAACCCTGCCGGACAGCGTCGTCCGCACGTACATCGACACCCACCGCGCGGCCTTCCTCGACGACCTCGCCGAGTGGCTGCGCATCCCGTCCGTCTCGGCCCAGCCCGAGCACGCGGGCGACGTGCGCCGCAGCGCCGAATGGCTCGCGGCGAAGCTCAAGGAGACCGGCTTCCCGGTCACCGAGGTCTGGCCGACCCCCGGCGCGCCCGCGGTCTTCGCGGAGTGGCCCAGCGAGGACCCGGCGGCCCCGACCGTCCTCGTCTACGGCCACCACGACGTCCAGCCCGCCGCCCTCGCGGACGGCTGGCACTCCGAGCCCTTCGAGCCGGTGGTCCGCGACGGCCGCATGTACGGCCGCGGCGCGGCCGACGACAAGGGCCAGGTCTTCTTCCACACCCTCGGCGTGCGCGCCCACCTCGCGGCCACCGGCGCCGCGGCCCCCGCGGTGCACCTCAAGCTGCTGATCGAGGGCGAGGAGGAGTCCGGCTCCCCGAACTTCCGCGCCCTCGTCGAGGAGCGCGCCGAGCGCCTCGCCGCGGACGTCGTGATCGTCTCCGACACCGGCATGTGGTCCGAGACCACCCCCACCGTCTGCACCGGCATGCGCGGCGTCGCCGACTGCGAGATCGACTTCCACGGCCCCGACCAGGACATCCACTCGGGCGCCTTCGGCGGCGCCGTGCCCAACCCGGCCACCGCCGCCGCCCGCCTCGTCGCGGCCCTGCACGACGAGGACGGCCGGGTCACGATCCCGGGCTTCTACGACGGCATCGCCGAGCTCGGTGACACCGAGCGCGCGCTGATCGCCGAGCTGCCCTTCGACGAGGCCGAGTGGCTCCGTACGGCCAAGTCCCACGCGGCCGCCGGCGAGGCCGGGTACTCCACCCTGGAGCGCGTCTGGGCCCGCCCGACCGCCGAGGTCAACGGCATCGGCGGCGGCTACCAGGGCCCCGGCGGCAAGACCATCGTGCCCGCCTCGGCGCACCTGAAGCTGTCGTTCCGCCTCGTCTCCGGGCAGGACCCGTACGAGGTCGAGGCGGCCGTCCGGGACTGGGTCGCGGCCCGCGTGCCCGCCGGGATCCGGCACTCCATCGTCTTCGGCGCCCCCACCCGGCCCTGCCTGACCCCGCTGGACCACCCCGCACTGCAGTCGGTCGTCCGTGCCATGGGCCGCGCCTTCGGGCAGCGGGTCCGTTTCACCCGCGAGGGCGGATCGGGTCCGGCGGCCGACCTCCAGGACGTGCTGGACGCCCCCGTCCTCTTCCTCGGTATCTCCGTGCCGTCCGACGGCTGGCACTCCCCGAACGAGAAGGTCGAGCTCGACCTCCTCCTCAAGGGAGTGGAGACCACCGCCTACCTGTGGGGCGACCTCGCCGAGCACTGGAAGCCCGCAACCGCCTGACACGCGCACCGCAACACGCACCGCACGCACCGCACGCACCGCACCGCCACCCGAGCAGCCTGCCTTGTCCCACACACCGGGGGAGTTGGAAGTACCTGTGAGCACCCATACCGAGCCCGAGCGCCCGATCTCGCTCGCCGCGCCCAGCGGAATCGACCGCGCCGCGCACCACCGCCTCGACGAGGCGTGGCTCGCCGCCGCCTGGAGCCACCCGACGACCCGCGTCTTCGTCGTCTCCGGCGGCCAGGTCCTGATCGACGACACCCCCGACGGCGGCACCGCCATCGTGATGACCCCGGCCTTCGAGGCCCCGGTCACCGAGACCCACCGCTACTTCCTGGGGACGGACGAGGACGGCGTACGGTACTTCGCGCTGCAGAAGGACTCCCTGCCGGGCCGCATGGACCAGTCCGCCCGCCCGGCCGGACTGCGCGAGGCCGGGCTGCTGCTCTGTCCGCGCGACGCCGGGCTGATGGTCCACGCGGTGGCGCTGGAGAACTGGCAGCGCATGCACCGCTTCTGCTCCCGCTGCGGCGAGCGCACGGTGGTCGCGGCCGCCGGGCACATCCGCCGCTGCCCTGGCTGCGGCGCCGAGCACTACCCGCGCACCGACCCGGCCGTGATCATGCTGGTCACGGACGAGCAGGACCGCGCGCTGCTGGGCCGCCAGGTGCACTGGCCCGAGGGCCGCTTCTCGACGCTGGCCGGGTTCGTGGAGCCGGGCGAGTCCATCGAGCAGTCGGTGATCCGCGAGGTGTGGGAGGAGGCGGGCGTCAAGGTCGGCACGGTCGAGTACGTCGCCAGCCAGCCCTGGCCGTTCCCGTACAGCCTGATGCTGGGCTTCACCGCCCGGGCCGTCAGCTCGGAGATCACGGTCGACGGCGAGGAGATCCAGGAGGCCCGCTGGTTCTCCCGGGAGGACCTGCGCGCCGCGATCGAGGCCGGCGAGGTCCTGCCGCCGTCGGGCATCTCCATCGCGGCCCGGCTGGTCGAGCTCTGGTACGGCCAGCCCCTGCCGAAGCCGGCCACGACCGTCTGACGGCCGGCCCCCGTATGCAGGAGGCCCCCGCCGAAGCGAGGGCCGCTCTGCATGTGGGCCGGGGGCCGGTCAGACGGCGAGGGCCTGCTTGACCTGGGCCAGGCTCGGGTTCGTCATGACGGACTCGCTGCCGGCGGAGGACTTCACGAGCACGGTGGGGACGGTCTGGTTGCCGCCGTTGGCCTGCTCCACGAACTTCGCGGACTCCGGGTCGAGCTCGATGTTGATCTCGTTGTACGCGATGCCTTCCCGGTCCAGCTGCTTCTTCAGCCGGTTGCAGTAGCCGCACCAGGTGGTGCTGTACATCGTGACGGTGCCCGTGTCCTGCATGCTCGCTCCTCTGGGAGGTCTCGGTGGACCGGGTCTCGGTGATCGGTCCGAGTAATCGAACGTCCCCCGCCCCCGCGCCATTCCCGGTACGCAGGCCGGGACGGCCGGTGTGACGGATCCGACTGTTGCGGACGCTCCGGCTGGTGGGGCCGGTGTGACGGTATGACGGACGCCCCTCGCCTGTGGACGGTCATCCCGGCCGCCCCTCGGGACCTGGCAGCATGGCGGGGTGACAGCAGCAACGCACTCCTCAGTCTCCCCGGCCGACGCAGACGCCGCGGACGCCGTGCTCCTGGGCCTGGACCCGGAGCAGCGCGAGGTCGCCACGACCCTGCGCGGCCCGGTGTGCGTGCTGGCCGGAGCCGGCACCGGCAAGACCCGCGCGATCACCCACCGCATCGCGTACGGGGTCCGCTCGGGGCGGCTGATGCCGGCCAGCGTGCTCGCCGTCACCTTCACCAACCGTGCCGCCGGGGAGATGCGCGGCCGCCTGCGCACCCTCGGCGCGGGCGGGGTCCAGGCCCGCACGTTCCACTCCGCCGCCCTGCGCCAGCTCCAGTACTTCTGGCCCCGCGCCATCGGGGGCGAGCTGCCCCGGCTCCTGGAGCGCAAGATCCAGTTCGTGGCCGAGGCCGGCGCCCGCTGCCGCATCCGCCTCGACCGCAACGAGCTGCGCGACGTCACCGGCGAGATCGAATGGGCCAAGGTCACCCAGACCGTGCCCGCCGACTATCCGGCCGCCGCCCTCAAGGCCGGCCGCGAGGCCCCCCGGGACCTGGCCGAGATCGCCCAGATCTACGGCACGTACGAGCAGCTCAAGCGCGACCGCGGGATGATCGACTTCGAGGACGTGCTGCTCCTCACCGTCGGCGTCCTCCAGGACCGCCACGACATCGCCGAGCAGATCCGCGCCCAATACCAGCACTTCGTGGTGGACGAGTACCAGGACGTCAGCCCGCTCCAGCAGCGCCTGCTCGAACTGTGGCTCGGCGACCGCGACAGCCTCTGCGTCGTCGGCGACGCCAGTCAGACCATCTACTCCTTCACCGGGGCCACGCCCGACCACCTGCTCGACTTCCGCACCCGTTATCCGCAGGCCACCGTGGTCAAGCTGGTCCGCGACTACCGTTCCACCCCCCAGGTGGTCCACCTGGCCAACGGCCTGCTGGGCCAGGCCAGGGGCCGGGCCGCCGAGCACCGCCTGGAGCTGGTCTCCCAGCGCGAGCCCGGCCCGGACCCGGCCTACGCCGAGTACCCCGACGAGCCCGCCGAGGCCGAGGGCGTGGCCGGCCGGGTCCGGGACCTGATCGCGGCCGGAGTCCCGGCCGGCGAGATCGCCATCCTCTACCGGATCAACGCCCAGTCCGAGGTGTACGAGCAGGCCCTGGCCGACGCCGGGGTCCCCTACCAGCTGCGCGGGGCCGAGCGGTTCTTCGAGCGGGCCGAGGTCCAGAAGGCCGTCCTCGCCCTGCGCGGAGCCGCACGCTCCGGCGGCAGCGACGACCCGCTGCTGCAAGACGTGGTGGAACTGGGCTCCCAGGTCAGGGYCGTGCTCAGCTCCACCGGCTGGACCACCGAACCGCCCGCCGGCTCCGGAGCCGTGCGCGACCAGTGGGAGTCCCTGGCCGCGCTGGTCCGCCTCGCCGAGGACTTCGCCCGCAGCCGGCCCGGCGTGACCCTGGCCGACCTCGCCGTCGAACTGGAGGAGCGCAAGGCCGCCCAGCACGCGCCGACCGTCCAGGGCGTCACCCTCGCCTCGCTGCACGCGGCGAAGGGCCTGGAGTGGGACGCCGTGTTCCTGGTCGGCCTCACCGACGGCATGATGCCGATCACCTACGCCAAGACCGACGAACAGGTCGAGGAGGAGCGCCGGCTCCTGTACGTCGGGGTCACCCGCGCGCGGCACCACCTGACCCTCTCCTGGGCGCTCTCCCGGGCTCCGGGCGGTAGGGCCTCCCGTCGCCCCAGCCGCTTCCTGAACGGCCTGCGGCCGGGCTCCGTGGTCCCCGGCAGCCGGCCGGGCGGGCCCGACGCGGGAGCGGCCCGCAAGCGCGGCCGCCGTGGACCGGCGCTGTGCCGGGTCTGCGGCAGGACCCTCACCGAGGCCGGCGACATCAAGCTGATGCGCTGCGAGGACTGCCCGTCCGACATGGACGAGGGCCTCTACGAACGGCTGCGCGACTGGCGTGCCGGCCAGTCGAAGCTCCAGGGGATGCCCGCGTACTGCGTGTTCACGGACAAGACCCTGATGGCCATCGCCGAGGCCGCGCCCGCCGAGGCGGGGGAGCTCTCGATGATCTCCGGCGTGGGTGGCCGCAAGCTTGAGCGGTACGGCGCCGATGTCCTGGCCATCTGCGCAGGCCAGGAGCCTGCGGGCGCGGATCCTGACGACGCGTAGAAACTCGTCGGAAAAATAGTTTGCACATGCCCAGCGAATCCCCATAGGTTCTTAGCAACGGAAACGGTGGCTTCTCCGAAGCCCCGGATCCGTGCTGTACTTATCCGAATACGCATGGGACAGGCCTCCGGGCCGAGTCCCCGAGACGCCGAGAGGAGGCGAGACCAGTGACCAGCTTCATGACCTTCACCAAAATGACCGATCGCTCGGTCGACGCTTCCTGCCTGCTCGGTTCCGTCTCCCTCCTGGGTACCGGTCTGTCCGCGATTTCCGCTGACCGGCCCGCCCTGCTGGCGACCCTTGCGGTCAGCGAGCGCAATGAGCGACCGACCCAGGCACCGGTGGCAGTACTGGAAGCCCAGGCGCATGGCGCCTATGGCTTCGCGGCCGCAGCCGGTGCCGGATCCCAGACGCAGACGAAGAAGCAGCAGCACCACCTGATGTGGGCCTTCCGCGGGCTCGAACCCTGGAGTGATCCAGCCTGATCGCATGATCAGGCCGGCGCCTTCAGGGCCGCGGAACCCCACCCGGGATCCGCGGCCCTTCTGTTTGTCCCCGAACGGGGACGACGGAGCGAAGGGGCCTCGGGACTGGCAAGACCAGGTACCAAGCCGCGACCGGCCAACCGGCCGGAACGACTAGTCGAACAAGACGAGGAAGAAAACACCGTGCAACTCGAAGCGCACGCCCCGTCCGTACCGCAGAACCGAACGATCTCCCCGCCCGCAGTCCCGGAGGACTCCACCTTGACCCCCCTCACCGCGCTCACCGCGCTCGACGACGCCATCGAGAACCTCGGCGTACCCGTTCCCTGCCGCACCTTCGACCCCGAGGTCTTCTTCGCCGAGTCCCCGGCCGACGTCGAGTACGCCAAGTCCCTCTGCGGCACCTGCCCGCTGGTCGAGGCCTGCCTCGCCGGCGCCCAGGAGCGCCGCGAGCCCTGGGGCGTCTGGGGCGGAGAGCTCTTCGTCCAGGGCGTCGTGGTGGCGCGCAAGCGTCCCCGTGGCCGTCCGCGCAAGAACCCGGTTGCAGCGGCATGACCGCCATCGGAACCATCGACCGCCCCTTGACGCGCGACCCCCTGAAGCAGGCCCCCATGTCCCCCTACGCCACCACGAGCGAGCAGCCGCACGGCTCCGCCACCGCAGACTTCATCACCGCCGGCGCGATCACCTCGCGTCAGAACAGGACCCGCGAAATGCAACTCATCCCAGAAGCCCTGGCCCGTGCCCATATGGACGACCGCATGCGTGAGGCGGACGCCGAGCGTCACGCCCTGCGCCTGGTCGCCGCACGGCGCATGCAGCGCAGGGCCGAGCGCGTCTCCATGCGCGCCCGGCGCGCGCTCGCCATGGCCGTCATGCACTGAGGCTCACCGAGCCACCGGGTCACCGAGCGGGTGACCCGGCACCGGGGGGACCGGTCCGAACGGACCGGTCCCCCCGGTGCGTTGCGGGGCCCGGACGCCCTCCGCGGGGATATCGTCTGGAGGTGGACCAGCAGACTCCCCACCCCGACCCTCCGGGACCCGGGGCCCAGCCCGTCGTCTGCGCGCGCTGCGGCGCCCGCTCCCCGGACGGAGCCCCGCCCACCTGGACCTGTTCGGTGGAGAACGGCACCAGACAGTACTTCTGCGTCGACTGCGCGCGGGCCAACCTCCGGGCCATCGAGGGCCGCCTCGACTCCGCCTGGTGGTGACCCGGGCCGACACCGGGCCGGACCCCGGGACTCAGTCCTCGGGCAGGAACCCCGGCAGCCAGGACTCCAGTTCGTCGCGCAGCCGCACCGTCGAACCCAGCTGACACAGCACCCCGATGGTGCTCAGCGTCACCCGGTGGATCAGCAGGTACGAGGGCGGCAGGTTGATCTGCCGCCCCAACTGGTGCGCGGGGGAGCGGGGATCGGCGATCCGCGCCGCCTGGCCGCGCAGCCACGGCCGGGTGAAGGTGAACTCGTCCGCCTCGGCGGGCTCGATGATCGGCTTGAGGTAGTCGAGCACCGCGTCCGGGTCGAGTTCGATGGACTCCTTCACGAA
This sequence comes from Streptomyces sp. M-16, assembly GCF_052114405.1. Lineage (NCBI taxonomy): Bacteria > Bacillati > Actinomycetota > Actinomycetes > Kitasatosporales > Streptomycetaceae > Streptomyces > Streptomyces sp. M-16. Next base: position 13,348 of record NZ_JBFRER010000055.1, read on the forward strand.
CCCCTCGGCACACAGGTGGCCGTAGACCCCTTCGGCGTCCCCGTCCAGGGTCAACCGCAGGGACCGGCCTATGGGCTTGGGCCAGCCGCCCGGCAGCCGGTCGACCGTGCCGAAGTCGAGCACGCCCAGCCGCATCCGGCCGTCCGCCCCCTCGATCAGCCGGAAGTTGCCCGGATGTGGATCGGCGTGCAGCAGCCCCGTGCGCGCGGGCCCCGAGAAGAGGAACCGGGCCAGCAGCTGTCCGGCTCGGTCGCGCTCCTCCCGCGTGCCGTCGGCGATCACCTCCGACAGCGGGGTGCCCTCCATCCACTCCGTCACCAGCACCTGGTCGCCCTGGTGCACCACGTCCGGGACCACCACGTCCGGGTCGGCGTCGAAGGCGTCCGCGTGCGCGCGCTGCGCCTCGGCCTCCAGCTCGTAGTCCAGCTCCTCCGCGACCCGGTCGCGCAGCTCGGTGATCAGCGGCTTCACGTCCATGCCCGGGATCAGCGGCCCGAGCAGTCCGGCGAAGCGGCTCAGCTGCCTGAGGTCCGACAGCAGCGCCTCTCCGGCCCCCGGGTACTGGACCTTGACCGCGACCTGCCGGCCGTCGTGCCACACCGCCCGGTGCACCTGCCCGATGGAGGCGGCCGCGGCGGGCTTGTCCTCGAACTCCTCGAAGAGTTCCCGCCAGTCCTCGCCGAGCCGCTCCGCCAGCACCTGGTGCACCCGCGCCGTCGGCAGCGGCGGGGCCGCCTCCTGAAGCTTGGTCAGCGCCGCCCGGTACGGGCCCGCGACCTCCTCGGGAAGCGCCGACTCGAACACCGACAGGGCCTGCCCGAACTTCATGGCGCCGCCCTTCAGCTCGCCGAGCGTGCGGAACAACTGCTCGGCGGTGCGCTGCTGGAGCTCCCGGGCGACGATCTCGGCCGACTTCCCGCCGATCCGCTTGCCCAGCCCCCAGGTCGCCCGGCCGGCGATGCCGAGCGGCAGCGCGGCCAGTTTGACGGTACGGGTGACCGCCTTCCGGGGAAGATCAGACATATGCCCCTCCTGTTCCCAGACGGCTGCGCCGCGAGCGGCGGATCCGGGACGGCCCCTCGGCCCCCGACGCATCCTGTCACGAGCCCCCTGGCCCGCGGACCCGGGCACCCGCCCCCGGTCCGCCGCGACTCCGGCCGTTCACGACCGCACCGCCGGGGCGGCCACGGCGGGCGCCGCCGCGCAGGGACAGTCCGGATGGGGGCGCAGCGGGGACCGCTCCCAGTGCGCCCCCGGAAGTGCGGCCTCCCAGCGGGCGGCGGTGGAGGCGGGCAGCTCTCCGTCGAGGAAGGCCAGGGCGTGTGCCGCGGCCAGCCCCGCCACCGCCGTGGACAGCCCCACGTCGCAGGCGCCCGCATCCCGGCGGCGGTGCGCCGACCGCCACTGGACCAGCATCCTCGGCCAGGCCGGATCCCGGTCGACGCGGTCGCGCTCCATGCATCCGGCGCAGGCCGTGGCGCCCGGCAGCACCAGCGGGCCGACCAGCCCCGTCCCCTCCAGCACCCCCGCGTACAGGTGCGGGGTGCCCGCGGCGACCCAGTCGGCCGCGGCGGCCGGATCGGGGGCCCATGCCTGCAGCCCGTCCCGGGGCGCGACCACCACCAGCGCCGGGCAGGGCTCCGGCCCTTCGGGATCCCCGGCGCGCGGAGGGCTCCCCGGCGCCGACCCCCGTACCAGGGCCCTCGCGGCCTCGGCCCGCAGCCGGCCCACATCGGCCGGACCGAGCCCTCCCGGCGCCACGTCGGCCACGGTCACCCGGCCCCCGTCGAGCACGTCGACCGCCCCGACCCCGGCCGACGCCAGGACGGCGGCGACCACCGCCCCCACCCGGCCGCTCCCGCGCACCTGGACCCGTATCGCCCGGCGTGCCGCGAGGCCCCGTAAGTCACCGCCCGGCTCACGGTGCACCAGTGAGAGCGAGCCCAGATCGGGCCCGAGCCGCTCCAGGGCCTCGGGGCGGCGCCGCACCGCCTGGGCCCGCGCCCCTCCCGCCGTGACGTCGTCGAGCAGGCCGGCGCGCGCGAGCCGCCGCACCAGCTCGTCCACCTGCCCCTCCGGGAGCCCCATCCCCCGGGCCTCGGTCCGCAGCAGGTCCATGCCCCGCGTGCCGTCGATCCGGTCGATCAGCGAGCCCGTGGCCGTGTCGACCGGCCCGAGCACCACCGCGTGCGCGGGCGTCACACCGAACTGGACCGTCTGCAGATCCCTCCAGGCCCGTGCCAGGGCCGGCTTCACCTTCGGATACACGGCTTCCCCCTCGTGGTGGTGCGTCCCGACGCGCGGCCGGGGACCACCGCCCCTCCGCCGCGCCTTCTCTTCTTCCGCCACCATGCCCGTCTTCCGCCGGGCGTGCGGGAGTTTGTCCACAGGCGGGGTGTATTAGGCATATGAGATGGAGAGCGAGGGTCCGGAGGCGCCCCGTTCGGACCCCCCTCCGGCGCCGCCCGCGCCTCGATCTCGTTCGACCGGCGGACGCGCGGGACTTCCACCACGACGACCGGGTACCTTCGAGGCGTGTCCGCCGACCCACCCCAGCGCGCCGTGGAAGTCCGCCGGAGCGCGCGCCGCCGCAGGACCGTATCCGCCTACCGCGAGGGTGACCGGACGGTCGTGCTGATCCCTGCCCGGATGTCCGAGGCGGAGGAGCGGCGCTGGGTGGGCGTCATGCTGGACAAGCTCGCCGCCCAGGAGAGCAAGCGCACCCTCGGCGACACGGAACTCACCGAACGCGCCGAGCACCTGTCGGAGCAGTACTTCGCCGGCCGCGCCCGCCCCCGCTCGGTCCGCTGGGTCACCAACCAGAACACCCGCTGGGGCTCCTGCACCCCGGCCGAGGGCAGCATCCGCCTCTCCCACCGCCTGCAGGGCATGCCGGAGTACGTCGTCGACTACGTGCTGCTCCACGAGCTGGCGCACCTCCTGGTGCCCGGCCACGGCCCCCGCTTCTGGGAGCTGCTGGACGACTACCCGAAGACGGAGCGGGCCCGCGGATTCCTCGAAGGCGTGGTCGCCGCGGAACGCCTCCCCCGGATTCCGGGCGCCCGCGAGGAATGACCTTCTGTCACGGAACGCGATTGTGTACCGGGTCGGTACCGGCTTGGCCGGATGTCCGCGGGAGCCGTTAGCCTGAGCGGCACGCATTCAGCGGTACGCATTCACAGTCGGGATGGGGGACGGTCGGACGTATGGCCAGGGAATTCCAACGCGGCCACAAGGCCAAGATCAGTGATCTGACAGCGGGCACCGATCTGTACGTGGGCGTCCAGATCGCCGGGCCCGGGCTCACCTTCGACATCAGCTGCTTCGGCCTCGACGCCAACGAGCAGCTCTCGGACGACCGTTACTTCGTCTTCTACAACCAGCCGAAGTCGCCCGAGGAGTCCATCCAGCAGCTCGGCCCGCAGGCCGGTGACACGGAATCCTTCCGGGTGACCCTCGACCGCGTGCCGGCGGCCGTCCGGAAGCTGTCCTTCAGCGCCACCCTCGACGGGGCCGGCCAGATGTCGCAGATCGGCCCCGGCTACATCCGCATCGTGGCCGGCGGCGAGGAAGTCGTCCGGTACTCCTTCACCGGCTCCGAGTTCAGCACCGAACGCGCGCTGATGATCGGCGACCTCTACCTGAAGGACGTGTGGCGCTTCGCCGCCGTCGGCCAGGGCTTCGACGGCGGACTCGCCGCGCTGCTGAAGAACTTCGGCGGCGAGGTCGCCGAGGAGGAGGAGCAGCCGGCGCAGCAGCAGGTGCCGGCCCAGGCCCCGCCGCAGCCCGCCGCGCCCGGCTTCGCCCCGCCCCCGCAGACGGCCGCCCCGGCTCCGGCCTTCGCCGCCCCCGCCCAGCAGCAGCCGCCGCAGCAGCCCCAGCCGCCGCAGCCCGCGCCCTACGCGGCCCCGCCGCAGCAGCCCCAGCCCCCGGCCCCCGCACCGGTGCACTCGGCGCCGACCATGATCGCCCCGCTGGCCCCGCCCGCCTCCGCGGCCCCGTACGGCCAGCCGCCCCACCCGCCGCAGCAGCCCGGCCCGCCCTCGTACGGCGGCCAGCAGCAGCCGCACCCCTCGTACGGCGCCCAGGTCCCGCCGCCCGCCCCGGCCCCCGCGCCCTACGGCCAGCAGCCGCAGCCCTCGTACGGCCAGGTCCCGGGCCAGCAGTACGGTCAGCAGCCCGGCTACGGCCAGCAGCAGCCGGCCCACGGCCAGCAGCCCCCGCCCGCCTACGGCCAGGCCCCGCAGGCCGCCGGCCACGGCCTCGCCGCCGCCCTCCAGCCGTACAAGGAAGCCCCCACGGGCGCCCGCTGGACCCCGCAGAACCAGCAGCTCATGCGGGTCGACCTGTCGATGGGCGGCCAGCCCGTCCTCGCCCGCCAGGGCAGCATGGTCCTCTACCAGGGCAAGGTCGACTTCAGCTACAAGGGCGCGGGCTTCGCCGGCCGCATCGTCGGCAACGCCACCGGCCAGGAGATGCAGCTGATGCGCTGCTCGGGCCGCGGCCAGGTCTTCCTCGCCGAGAACGGCGCCCACCTGCACGCCATCGAGCTCCAGGGCGACGGCATCTGCGTCTCCGCCGAGAGCGTCCTCGCCTTCGACGAGTCCCTCCAGCACGAGGTCCGCCGGATCGAGGGCCACGGCATCCCCGGCGGCGCCCTGTTCACGATGCTCTTCCAGGGCTCCGGCACGGTGATCGTCAAGACGCACGGCGCCCCCGTCGTCCTCCCCGTCACCCCGACCACCTTCGCGGACAGCAACGCCATCGTCGCGTGGTCGGCCGCCTCCCAGGTGATCATTTCCAGCCAGGTGCGCCTGCGGCGCAACGCCTACCCCGGCCACAGCGGGGAGACCGTGAACCTCCAGTTCCGCGGCGCTCCCGGCAACTTCATCGTCGTCCAGCCGTACGAGGTCTGAGGGAGCCCCACATGAACGCCATGAACGCAATGAACCAGCAGCTCGCGGGCTACGCCCCCACCCCCGTCACGGCCCGCATGGAGAACCACGGCCGCGCCATGCTCAAGGTCGCCATGCAGAGCGGCCAGGACCTCTTCGCCCGCACCGGCTCGATGGTCGCCTACGAGGGCTTCGTCCAGTACGAGCCCAACCCCCCGGCCGTGCGCCAGATGGCCTCGCAGTGGCTGACCGGCGAGGGCGCCCCGCTGATGAAGTGCACCGGCGACGGCCTGCTCTACCTCGCCGACTACGGCGCCGACGTCGTCTGCGTCAACCTCAACAACGACGCCCTCTCCGTCAACGGCACCAACCTCCTCGCCTTCGACGCCCACCTCAAGTGGGGCGTCGAGCGGGTCAAGGGCATGGCGAAGTTCGCGGGCCAGGGCCTGTTCAACGTCCAGGTGTCCGGAACCGGATGGGTCGCCATCACCTCCCGCGGCACCCCGATCGTCGTCGACTGCGGCCGCGGCGAGGACGAGACCTACGTGGACCCGGACGCGCTCGTCGCCTGGTCCCCGAACCTCAAGGTCAAGGGGAAGCGCAGCTTCAAGGCCTCGTCGATGATCGGCCGGGGCAGCGGGGAGGCCTACCAGATGGCCTTCTCCGGCCAGGGCATCGTCGTCGTACAGCCCAGCGAGGACAGCACCGACCGGCTCCGGACCCGGGGCTGAGGGGGAGCGGACACATCATGCAGAGCTCACTTTTCGGCTACGCGGAAGCGCAGTCCCAGGACCGGTACACCGTCCAGAACCCGCAGCTCCTGCGGGTCTCGCTGACCGGTTCCGACGACGTCCTCGCCCGCAAGGGCGCGATGGTGGCCTACCAGGGCATCGTCGACTTCGACGGCGAGTACCAGAGCACCACCCAGCGCACCGCCCGCGCCCGCACCGGCGAGGGCCGGGACCTGATGCGCTGCTCCGGGCAGGGCACCGTCTACCTGGCCAACCTCGCCCAGCACGTCCACGTCGTCGACGTCGACCAGGACGGCCTCACCGTCGACAGCAGCTACGTGCTCGCCCTGGACTCCACCCTGCACACCGAGGCCATCGCCGTCGACAGCCAGTACGGCATCTCCGGCTCCGGCAAGTACCAGCTCAACATCAGCGGCCGCGGCAAGGTCGCGCTCATGACCTCCGGTCAGCCGCTGATGATGCAGGTCACCCCCGACAAGTACGTCAACGCCGACGCCGATGCCATCGTCGCCTGGTCCACCTCCCTGCGCGTGCAGATGCAGGCCCAGACGCACTCCACCGGCGTGTGGCGGCGCCGCGGCAACACCGGAGAGGGCTGGGAGCTCAGCTTCCTCGGCACCGGCTTCGCCCTGGTCCAGCCCAGCGAGCTGCTCCCGCCGCAGAACGCCCAGCTCGGACAGGGCATGGCCGCCCAGTACGGCATGGGCCAGCACGGCGCCCACGCCCAGAACCAGAACAACGCCTGGAACTGAGCCACCGCACCCCGCGCGACGGCGGAGGGGGCCGGTCCGCCCGGACCGGCCCCCTCCGCCGTACCGGCGGCCCTACGCGCCCAGGCGCGCCCGGGTCGCCTCCAGCAGCCGCACCACCGAGGTGTCGGCCACCGCCGCCACCTCCTCGTACGGGAACCAGCGCAGGTCCAGCGACTCCTCGCTGATCTCCGCCACGRCACCGGCCGGAGCCAGCGCCGCGTACTGCACGTCCAGGTGCCAGTTGCAGGGCGCCGGGATCGGATGCCGGTCCAGGCGCACCGGCCCGCCCGGCAGCAGGGTCAGCCCGGAGGCGATCCCCGACTCCTCGACGGCTTCGCGCAGCGCCACCTCGGCGAGCGTGGTGTCGCCCGGCTCGCAGTGCCCGCCCATCTGGAGCCACATGCCGAGCTTCTTGTGCAGGGTCAGCAGGACGCGCCCGCGCTGCGGGTCCACGACCAGCGCGCTGCCGGTGAGGTGACCGGCCCCGCAGGGCTTGTAGACCCCGTCCGGGTGGGCGGCCAGGTGCTCCAGGTACAGGTCGCGGAGCTCGGGCTGGCCCTCGTACCGCTTCAGGACCAGGACCGCGTCTTCGTGCAGGCTCACTTCTTCTCTTCGCCGTCCTGGTCGTTCTCTTCGCCGTCCTGGTCGCCGCCGCGGCCGTCCTCGTCGCGCTTGCGGGCGGCCTCGCCGAGCATCTTGTCGATCTCGGAGAAGTCCAGCTGCTCGCGGTGGACGAAACCGTCCGGGTCGTCCAGGTCGGAGGCGGTCGGCAGCATGTCCGGGTGCTCCCACAGCCCGTCGCGGCCGTCCACACCGCGCGCGTCGGTGAGCGAGGCCCACAGCCGCGAGGCGTCGCGCAGCCGCCGCGGACGCAGCTCCAGCCCGATCAGCGTCGCGAAGGTCTGCTCCGCCGGGCCGCCCGAGGCGCGGCGCCGGCGCATGGTCTCGCGCATCGCGTCGGCCGAGGTCAGACGGGGCTTGGCCGCCTCGTGCACGACCGCGTCCACCCATCCCTCGACCAGCGCGAGCGCCGTCTCCAGACGGGCCAGCGCGGCCTTCTGCTCCGGGGTGTCCTGCGGCTGGAACATGCCGCCCTGGAGCGCCTCCTGCAGCTGCTCAGGGTTCGACGGGTCGAGCTGGCCGACCACGTCCTCCAGCTTCGAGGTGTCCACCTTGATGCCGCGGGCGTAGCCCTCGACCGCGCCGAACAGGTGCGAGCGCAGCCACGGCACATGGGCGAAGAGCCGGGCGTGGGCGGCCTCGCGCAGGGCCAGGTACAGCCGGACCTCGTCCGAGGGGACGCCGAGGTCCTTGCCGAAGCCCTCGATGTTCAGCGGCAGCAGCGCCGCCCGCCCGGCCGGACCGAGCGGCAGCCCGATGTCGGTGGATCCGACGACCTCGCCGGCGAGCGTGCCCACGGCCTGGCCGATCTGCTGGCCGAACATGGCCCCGCCCATGGAGCGCATCATCCCGAGCAGCGGGCCCGCCATGGCCTGCATCTCCTCGGGCAGCACGCTGCCCATGGCCGCGCCGACGCGCTCGGCGACCGGGTCGACGAGCTCCTTCCACACCGGCAGGGTCGCCTCGACCCACTCGGCGCGGCTCCACGCCACGGCCGTGTTGGCGCCGGACGGGAGGGAGGTCACCCCGTCCAGCCACAGGTCGGCGAGGCGCACGGCCTCCTCGACGGCCGACTTCTCGGCGACGCCGACGCTCACGTCCTTCACGCCGTCCGCGGTGCCCTGGGCGACGGTCTGGCGGGCGATGTCCTTGGCCATGTCCCAGTTGACCGGACCGCCCTCGTAGCTCAGCATCTGGCCGAGCTGCTGGAAGGCGGCGCCGAGGTCGTTCGGGTTCATCGAGCCGAACATCGCGGCGAAGGGATTGTCCGCACCGCCAGGGAGGCCGCCAGGGCCGAACCCGAACGGATTCGCGGGACCGCCCTGCCCGCCCTTCTTGCCCTCGTCGCCGTTCTCCGGCTCCTCCGGCGGAAGGCCGAATCCGAATGGGGTGTCGCTCACGGGTTTCCTCGGCTCGTAGGGCCGTCGGCGGGAGCCGACGGGCAATGGTCCGACAACACCACCCAGCGTAGACACCACTCCCGCTTCCGGGCTCGGTGCTCCGCCGACTCCTGGGCTGCGGCAGGATGGACATCACCTGGTGGGTACGCGTCACGACGCGTCCCTACTGAAGACAACCGCTGGAGACGCCCGGTGAGTTCCCCAGATCCGCAGGCTCGCGCGCCGCACGACGCCGAAATCCGCCCCGAGCACGGCGACAGCGCCCCCGGCGTTCGCCAGTCGCGAAACCAGGCCGAACCACGCCGGCACAGCCCCGTGATCGCGGTGACCGGCGCCGCGTCCGGGGTCGGCGCGGCCCTGGTCGCCCGGCTCGCCGTGTCCGACGAGGTCAAGCAGGTCGTCGCCATCGACGAGCGGCGCGGGGACTGCGCGTCCGCGCAGTGGCACGTGCTCGACGTACGGGACCCCGCGATCGCGGAGAAGCTGCGCGGCGCGGACGTCGTGGTCCACCTCGCGCTGGACCTCGACCTGGAGACCGACCCCGCGGCCCGTACCGCGTACAACGTACGCGGAACCCAGACCGTCCTGACCGCCGCCGCGGCGGCCGGCGTGCACCGGGTCGTGCTGTGCACCTCCGCCATGGTCTACGGGGCCCTCCCGGACAACGACATCCCGCTCTCGGAGGACTCCGAGCTGCGCGCCACCGCCGAGGCGACCGGTGTCGGCGACCTGCTGGAGATCGAGCGCCTGGGCCGCCGGGCCCCGCGGGCGCACCCCGGGCTGAACGTGACGGTGGTCCGCCCGGCGGTGCTGGTCGGCGGCACCGACACCGCCCTGACCCGGTACTTCGAGTCCCCGCGCCTGCTCGTCGTCGCCGGATCCCGGCCCACCTGGCAGTTCTGCCACGTGGAGGACCTGGTCAGCGCCCTGGAGTACGCGGCGCTGGAGAAGGCCGAGGGCGAGCTGGCCGTCGGCTGCGAGGGCTGGCTGGAGCAGGAGGAGGTCGAGGAGCTGAGCGGCATCCGCCGCATGGAGCTGCCCTCGGCGGTCGCCCTGGGCGCGGCGGCCCGGCTGCACCGGATCGGCCTGACCCCGTCCCCGGCCGGGGACCTCGCGTACACGATGCACCCGTGGGTGGTCAGCGTCAGCGGGCTGCACGCGGCGGGCTGGCGGCCCCGCTGGACCAACGAGGAGGTGCTCGCCGAGCTGCTCCAGGAGGTGGCGGGCCGGCACACCGTCGCGGGCCGCAGGCTGGGGCGCAAGGACGCCGCCACCGCCGCCGGCGCCGCGGGTGCGACGGTGGCCCTCCTGGGCGCCGCCGCCGCGGTCCGCCGGGCCCGCCGGCGCCGGGGCATCTGAACAGGAGCCCCGCCCGGCGGGGCTCCTGTAGGAGGCTCCCAACCGGGCGGGCCGGGCCCGGGCGAATCGGCTATTCCACGACCCCGGCCGCTAGGGCACGATGGAAGACATGGCACCGCACTTCGACCACCCCGGCGAGCAGGCCGCTCAGGACCCGATCCGGCTGCTCCAGATCCGTGACGCCCCGCTCTCCATCGACGAGGTCTTCCGGGCCGTCGGCGACGACGCCACGGGCGGTACGACCCTCTTCGTCGGCACGGTGCGCAACCACGACGGCGGCGCCGACGTGGACTCGCTCGGCTACTCCTGCCATCCCACGGCGGAGGCCGAGATGCGGCGCGTCGCCGACCGGGTCATCGAGAAGTACCCGGTCCGCGCGCTGGCCGCGGTCCACCGCGTCGGCGACCTGGCGGTGGGCGACCTCGCCGTGATCGTCGCCGTCTCCTGCCCGCACCGCGGCGAGGCCTTCGAGGCCTGCCGGATGCTGATCGACGACCTCAAGCACGAGGTCCCGATCTGGAAGCACCAGACGTTCTCCAACGGCACGGAGGAGTGGGTCGGCGCCTGCTGACGCGCACGGCCGGGAACGGGCACCCCGGACGCCGGGGTCTCCCCGCCGGGGAGTAGCCTCACACCCGTTCGGCCGCGCAACACGCCCTCGATTTGCGTAACCCCTTCCCGGGCACGAGCGTTGGAGTCATCGACGACACGTACTTTCGGGGCAGGGAGGCACGTCCATGGCGTCACTGGCGTGGTTGCTGATTCCGCTGTTCGCCGCGATCGGGGCGGCGATATGGGGCAGCTGGGCGGCACGCGACCGCACGCAAGGCGACATATCCGAGCTCGCCGGCTACGCGAGGTTCCGCGAGGTCATGGACGAGGTCGACCGGGCCCATCGGGCCCGTATGAAAGAGAAGGCGCACTCCGGTTCCGACGCCGTCTGACGCGTCCCGAGAGTCCCGCCGAGAGTCCCGCCGGGAAGCACCGCCGGACGGCTCCGCGGGGAGGCACCGCGGGCAGTACCGCGAGCCCCTCCGCCGGAAGGTTCGGCTCCGCTGAGAATCCCCTGAGAGTTCCGCCCGGGGACCCCGTACGGACCGGCCCCGGGGGCCGCCCGCAAAGGCCGTCACGTACTGTCGAGCCATGCCACGCCGCACCGCGACGATGCTCGCCTCCTTCCTCGTGCTGTTCGCGCTGCTCTGCGTAGGAGTGTTCGTCAGGGTCCCGTACTCCGAGATGAGCCCGGGCCCCACCGTGAACACGCTCGGCGACTCGCGCGGCGAGCCGGTCCTGAACATCTCGGGCCACAAGACGTACCCGACCAGCGGTCACCTCAACATGACCACGGTCCGCGTCACCGGTGCGGACTACGACATGAACCTGCTGGAAGCGGTCTACGGCTGGGTGGCCGGCGACAACATCGTCGTGCCGCACGAGAACCTCTATCCGAACGGCAAGACGGACAAGGAATCGACGCAGGAGAACGCCGAGGAGTTCAGCCAGTCGCAGGAGAGCGCCAAGGTGGCCGCCCTCAAGCAGCTCGGCATCCCGGTCACCGCCCGCGTCATCGTCTCCACCGTCGTCAAGGGCAGCCCCTCCGAGGGGAAGCTGCACGCCGGGGACGTGATCAAGGCCGTGGACGGCGCTCCGGTCAACGAGCCGGGCGACGTGGCGAAGCTCGTCACCAAGCACAAGCCCGGGGAGCCGGTGGAGTTCACCATCGTCCCGGCCGCCGACGCCGCCGCGGCCGAGAAGGAGAACCGCGAGCCCACCGGCAGCACCAAGGTCACCATCACCGCGGGCAAGGCGCCCGACGACGGCCACGCCATCGTCGGCATCCGGGCCGGGACCGACCACGCCTTCCCGTTCCCGATCGACATCAAGCTCGCCGACGTCGGCGGCCCCAGCGCCGGGCTGATGTTCGCCCTCGGCATCGTCGACAAGCTCACCCCGCAGAGCCTGACCGGCGGGAAGTTCATCGCGGGCACCGGCACCATCGACGACACCGGCAAGGTCGGCCCCATCGGCGGCATCCAGATGAAGACCATCGGCGCCCGCCAGGCCGGCGCCGAGTACTTCCTCACCCCGGCCGAGAACTGCGCCTCCGCTTCGGCGCACACCCCCGACGGCCTGACCCTGGTCAAGGTCTCCACCATCGACGACGCCACCAAGGCCCTGGAGAAGATCGGCAAGGGGGACACGGCGGGCCTGCCGCGGTGCACGAAGTCCTGACCGCCGGACCCCGCCGCACCCGGACCCGCCGGGTCCCGCCCGGCCGGCCCGACTAGTCCAGGAAGGTCGCGGCCAGGGCCTCGGCCAGGCCCGGCACCAGGGTCGCCCCGGTCAGCACCTCACTGGAGGAGTCCTTCTCCCGCAGCCGCACGGCAGACTCCCGCGACCCGTCGCGCAGCACGCCCACCGTCAGGCGGACCTCCTGCCGGTCGGGGTGCCCGGCGACCCACTTGGCCAGCTGCTTGTCGCTGAGCCCCTCCGGTACGGAGGCCTCCGCGGACGGCGGCAGCATCAGCCGCTCCACGGTCAGGGCGCAGCCGACGATCGCGTCGGGCCACGCGATGGTTCCCAGGAACTTGTCCAGCGGCATCCCGGCCGGGACCTGGTCCTGCTCGATCGGGGTCAGCTGGCTCTTGCCGGCGTCGTCCCGGTCGAGGCCCAGCTGGTTCGTGAGGCCCGGCTCCGAGCGGCGCAGGCGGGCCGTGTCGACCAGGGCGAAGAGCCGGGCGGGCTTGTCCCAGCCGAGGGTGGAGGCGTACTCGTCGATTTCGAGGACGGCGCGGGTCAGCGGACCGGCCGCCATCGGGGTGCCGGGGGAGGGAGAAAGGTTGGACATGGACAACATCCTGCCTCCTTTCTCCCCGATAGCGGGAACTGACTAAAGCCTCAGTAAGTTGCATGAGTGGGCCCTACGATCGGGGGCCCAGCTTTGGACACTTTTCCAGTACGCCAGAGACCGACCAGACCCCAGCGACTTTCGAGGTGCGCACCTTGGCTTTCCAGATGCCGGACCGCGGCGGAGGCCCCTCCGGGCCACGGATGAGAGTCGGCCGCCCCTCCCGGCGCGCCCGGACTCTTCTGATGACCCTGGGCGTCCTGGCCGTCCTGGCCATGGCGTTCATCATGTTCGCCGGGTTCTGGACGGACTGGCTCTGGTTCCGCTCCGTCAAGTACTCCACGGTCTTCACCACCACCCTGTGGACCAAGATCGGCCTCTTCGCCGTCTTCGGCCTGCTGATGGCCGGTGCCGTCGGGTTCAACATCTGGCTGGCGCACCGGCTGCGGCCGCCGCTCAGCGCGATGTCGATGGAGCAGCAGAGCCTCGACCGCTACCGGATGAGCGTCGCCCCGTACAAGAAGTGGCTGCTCCTGGGCATCGCCGCGGTCGTCGGACTGATCGCGGGCGCCTCGGCGGCCGGCCAGTGGAAGACCTGGCTGATGTACGTGAACGGGGTGCCCTTCGGGCGCAAGGACCCCCAGTTCGGTCTGGACGTGTCCTTCTACACCTTCGACCTGCCCTGGTACCGCTTCCTGCTCGGCTTCGGCTTCGCCGCCGTCGTGCTCTCGGTGATCGCCGCCGTCGTCGTGCACTACCTGTACGGCGGCCTGCGCGTGACCAGCCCGGGCGCCCGGGCCACCGCCGCGGCGACCGGGCACCTGTCGGTGCTGCTCGGCCTCTTCGTGACCTTCAAGGCCGTCGCCTACTGGCTCGACCGGTACGGCCTCGCCGTGAAGTCCAGCGACTTCAAGGCCGCCGACAACTGGACCGGCCTGCGGTACGTCGACGCCAACGCCTACCTTCCCGCGAAGACGATCCTCGTCGCCATCGCGGCCATCTGCGCGCTGCTCTTCTTCGCCACCCTGTGGCGCCGCACCTGGCAGCTGCCGGTCATCGGCTTCGGCCTGATGGTCCTGTCGGCGATCCTGATCGGCGGGCTCTACCCGGCGATCGTGCAGAAGTTCCAGGTCCAGCCGAACGAGCAGGCCAAGGAATCCCCGTACGTCGAGAAGAACATCAAGGCCACGCGCGACGCCTACGGGATCGCCGGCAGCGACGTCAAGGACTACCCGGGCGTGCCCAACGCCGGCACGAACAAGGACCAGCTGCGCAAGACGGCGGACACCACCGCCAGCATCCGGCTCCTCGACCCGAACATCGTCTCCCCGGCCTTCCAGCAGCTCCAGCAGGTCAAGGGCTACTACGCCTTCCCGTCCACGCTCGCCGTGGACCGCTACAGCGGCCAGGACACGGTCATCGGGCTCCGCGAGCTCAACATCGGCGGCATCCCGAAGAACAACTGGATCAACGACCACTTCCGCTACACGCACGGCTTCGGCGTGGTCGCCGCCAAGGGCAACACCGCCACCGACAAGGGCGCCCCCGACTTCACCCAGTCCGACCTGCCCTCCAAGGGCATGTTCGGCACGGACTTCGAGCAGCGCATCTACTACGGCGAGCAGACGAAGCAGTACTCGATCGTCGGCGGTCCGCAGAAGGAGCTCGACTACTCGGACGACAAGGGCGAGAAGGAGACCAGCTACAAGGGCGACTCCGGCGTCAACCTCGACAACCCGGTCAACCGGGCCGCGTACGCGCTCGCCTTCAGCGAGCCGCAGATCCTGTACTCGGGCGCCATCGGCGAGGGCTCGCGGATCCTCTACAACCGCACGCCCAAGGAGCGCGTCGAGGCCGTCGCACCCTGGCTGACGATCGACGGGGCCCCGTACCCGGCGGTCGTCGACGGCCGGGTCAAGTGGATCGTCGACGCCTACACGACGACGAACGGCTACCCGTACGCCTCGCGCACCACGCTGGGCGACAGCACGACCGACTCGCTGACCAACAGCCAGCGCGCGGTGGTGGCCCAGGAGAACCAGGTCAACTACATCCGCAACTCGGTGAAGGCCACCGTCGACGCGTACGACGGCACGGTCAGCCTGTACCAGTGGGACACCGAAGACCCGGTCCTGAAGACCTGGATGAAGGCGTTCCCGGGCACGGTGAAGCCCAAGAGCGCGATCGACAAGGCGCTCATGGACCACCTGCGCTACCCGCAGGACCTCTTCAAGGTCCAGCGCGAGCTGCTCACCCGGTACCACGTCACCGACCCGCAGACCTTCCTCAGCGGCAGCGAGGCCTGGCAGGTCCCGGACGACCCGACCACCAAGGCCGGCACGGCGGTTCCGCCGTACTACCTGTCGATGAAGATGCCGGCGCAGAAGGAGAAGGACCAGGTCTTCTCCCTCACGACGACCTTCACGCCGAACGGCCGGGACAACCTCAGCGCCTTCATGGCGGTCAACGCGGATCCGGGGACCCCGGACTACGGCAAGATCAGACTCCTGAAGCTGCCGACCAGCAGCCCGGTCGACGGCCCCAAGCAGGTCCAGAGCAAGTTCAACTCCGAGCCGAAGATCGCCGAGTCGATCCGTCTGCTGCGCGGCGGCGACTCCGAGGTCGAGTACGGGAACCTGCTCACGGTCCCGCTGGACGGCGGCATGCTCTACGTGGAGCCGGTGTACGTCCGCAGCTCCGGGCTCAAGTACCCGCTGCTGCGCAAGGTGCTCGTGACCTACGGCGGCCAGACGGCCTTCGAGGACACCCTGGAGAAGGCGCTGAACGTGGTCTTCGGGGCCGAGGCCCCCACCACGCCCACCACGCCGACGCCCCCGACGACGACCCCGCCGGGCGAGGGCACCGTCACTCCGCCCACCGCCCAGGACCCGACGGTCAAGGCGGCCCTGGAGGACGCCCAGAAGGCCATCGACGCGGCGGAGAAGGCCCGGCAGTCCGGCGACTGGACGGCCTACGGCAAGGCCCAGGACGACATCAAGGCCGCGCTGAAGCGGGCGATCGACGCCGAGGCGAAGCTGACGGCGCCCAAGACGGGCGGCTAGGCAACCACGTGGTCAAGGCCCCACCCCGCGTCGTGATACTGTGGTTTCACCGACGCGGGGTGGAGCAGCTCGGTAGCTCGCTGGGCTCATAACCCAGAGGTCGCAGGTTCAAATCCTGTCCCCGCTACTGAAAACGAAGGCCCGGATCCAATGGGATCCGGGCCTTCGTCATGTCCGGGCGGGGGCCGGAAGAAGAAGCCGGGAGACACGGGGTCACTGGGGCGGGTGAGTTGGGGTGTGGGCGTGTTTGACTTGTCTCTCTGTGGGCATGTCGACAAAACGCTGTAGTGACCTCACTGGCTGCGACATACCAGGTGTACGCGGGTAGCAGGTGATGCGACGATGGGATTTATGGGGGACAGGTCAACTCTGCTGGAGACAGGGCGGTTTGTGAGGGCGGAGGCCGAGTCGGGTACGGAGTCCGGTGAGGCGGCTCAGTCTGTCAACGCGCAAACCGCACTGACCGATGCGGTGTTCGCGGAAGAAGCCTTCGGCGAGGCCGAAGGTGCCACCGAGGCCGAGCTGGAGGCCCGCCACCGGCTCGCCGCCGACAAGGGCGACTCGGGCGCCATGAGCGTGCTCGGGGCCCTGCTGCTGCGCCGCGGCGACCTGGCCGGTGCCGAACCGTACCTGCGCGGAGCCACCGCGGCGGGCGACCGCGCCGCCGCGAACAACCTCGGCGTCCTCCTGCACCAGCGCGGCTACCCCGACGACGCCGCCGGCTGGTGGCGGGTCGCCGCCGTCGCCGGATCGGCCCCGGCCGCACACGCCCTGGGCCGCCACTACCGCGAGCGCGGGGACGAGCCCGCCGCCGAGTACTGGCTGCGCCAGGCGGCCGAATCCGGCCACGCCCTGGGTGCCTACGGCCTGGCCGACCTGCTGGAGCACCGCGGGGACAAGGGCGTCGAGCGCTGGTTCCGCGCCGCCGCCGAACAGGGGCACCGCGAGGCGGCCTACCGACTGGCGCGACACCTGCGCAAGGGCGACCCCGCCGAGGCCGAGCAGTGGTACCGCCAGGCCGCCGCACGCGGGCACCGGCGCGCCGGGCTGCACCTGGGCGCCCTGCTGGAGGCGCGCGGCGAGCTCAAGGAGGCCGGACGCTGGTACCTCAGCTCGGCGAAGCAGGGCGAAGCCCGGGCGGCGTGCGCCCTCGGCTTCCTGCTGCGCGACGCGGGGGACGAGGAGAGCGCGGCGTCGTGGTGGCTGCGGGCCGCCCAGGACGGCGACGGCAACGCGGCGAACGCCCTGGGCGCGCTGCACGCCGCCCGGGGCGAGACCCAGACGGCCGAGAAGTGGTACCGGGCCGCGATGGACGCGGGCGACCAGAACGGCGCGTACAACCTCGCCCTGCTCTGCGCCGCGCAGGAACGCACGGCGCAGGCCGAGCAGTGGTACCGCCGGGCCGCCTACGCGGGCCACCGCGAGGCCGCCAACGCGCTCGCCATCCTGCTCCTCCAGGGCGGTGACGCGGCCGGGGCCGAGCCGTGGTTCTCCAAGGCGGCGGAGGCCGGCAGCGTGGACGCCGCCTTCAACCTGGGCATCCTCTTCGCCAGCCGCGACGAGGACCGTACGGCGCTGAAGTGGTACGAGCGGGCCGCCGCGGCCGGCCACACCGACGCCGCGCTCCAGGTCGGGATCGCCCTGGTGCGCGACGGGGCCGAGCGGGCCGCCGAGCGGCACCTGCGCTGCGCGGCGGGCGGCGGCAGCGCCGAGGCGGCGTTCCGGCTGGCCTCCCTGCTGGAGTCGCTCGCCCCGCCGCCGGAGCCGGTGGCGCTGGGCGAGCCGGTCGGCGGGGCCGCGAGGACCGAGAGCGAGGAGTGGTACGAGCGCGCCGCCGAGCAGGGTCACCGGCGGGCCCAGGTCCGGGTCGGGATGCTGGCCGCCGCCCGGGGCGACCTGACGGTGGCCGCGCGCTGGTACCGGGAGGCGGCGGAGGCCGGCTCCCGCAACGGCGCGTTCAACCTGGGGCTGCTGCTGGCCCGCGAGGGCAACGAGCCCGAGGCGGCCCTGTGGTGGACCCGCGCCGCGGTGGCGGGGCACGGCAGGGCGGCGCTGCGGCTGGGCCTGCTCGCGGCCCGGCACGGAGACCTGTCCGAGGGGCAGAAGTGGTGCGTGCGGGCCATGGAGCTGGGCCCGGCGGAGGTCTCGGAGCGCGCGGCCCGGCTGCGCGACGCGCTGGCGGAGGAGCTGTCGGCCTGAGTGCCGGTTAACTGATTTGCATCTGCCGGGTGGCCTCACGTACAGTCGTGTTTACCGACGCGGGGTGGAGCAGCTCGGTAGCTCGCTGGGCTCATAACCCAGAGGTCGCAGGTTCAAATCCTGTCCCCGCTACTGAAGGCCCAAGGCCCGGATCCCATGGATCCGGGCCTTGAGTCGTTTCTGATCGTAAACGGACCGCCCCTTCGTGGCGGCCGGAGGGTAGCGAAAAGGCCGGGGGCCATGGCCCCGGCCTTTTTCCGTTCGCCCGTGAGCGCGCTACGCGGCTACGCGCCCGCGCAGTTCGGGCAGACGCCGCGGTACGTCACCTCGACCGCCGAGACCACGAAGCCGAAGCGCTCGGCGGCGGGCAGGTCGGCCAGCGGGTCCCCCGCCGGGTGGACGTCGCGGATGGCCCCGCACTGGGCGCAGACCAGGTGCTGGTGGGGGCGGTGGGCGTTCGGGTCGTACCGCTTGGCCCGCCGGTCCGTCGAGACCTCCAGGACTTCGCCGAGAGTGACCAGCTCGCCCAAGGTGTTGTAGACCGTCGCCCTGGAGATCTCGGGCAGTTTGGTCACGGCTCGCGCGTGGACCTCGTCGGCCGTCAGGTGGACGTGGTCGCCGTCGAGCACTTCGGCCACGACGCGCCGCTGGGCCGTCATGCGCCAGCCGCGTCCGCGAAGTCGTTCCAGCAGGTCACTCATACAGCCAGCCTAACAGTGGGGATTCGGTGCAGATCCCGAACCGGTGTGGACTTGGATGCTTACTTGACTTAGACAAAGTCCATCGTAGGATCGGATGCAGCAAACGCCAAGGACAGGACACGCAGGAATGACGCAGGAGGCGCACGTGACGCAGCAGGGACCGCTCACCACGGAGGCCGGGGCTCCGGTCGCCGACAACCAGAACAGCGAGACCGCTGGCGTGGGTGGGCCCGTTCTCGTCCAGGACCAGCTCCTCCTGGAGAAGCTCGCCCACTTCAACCGCGAGCGCATCCCGGAGCGCGTGGTGCACGCCCGTGGTGCCGGTGCCTACGGCACCTTCACCGTCACCCGTGACGTGACGCAGTGGACCCGCGCGAAGTTCCTCTCCGAGGTCGGCAAGGAGACGGAAACGTTTCTGCGCTTCTCCACCGTCGCGGACAGCCTCGGCGGCGCCGACGCCCGCCGCGACCCCCGCGGCTGGGCGCTGAAGTTCTACACCGAGGAGGGCAACTACGACCTCGTCGGCAACAACACCCCGGTCTTCTTCATCCGGGACGCGATCAAGTTCCCCGACTTCATCCACACCCAGAAGCGCGACCCGTACACGGGCTCGCAGGAGCCGGACAACGTCTGGGACTTCTGGGGTCTGTCGCCCGAGTCCACCCACCAGGTGACCTGGCTCTTCGGCGACCGCGGCATACCGGCGTCCTACCGCCACATGAACGGCTACGGCTCGCACACGTTCCAGTGGAACAACGAGGCCGGCGAGGTCTTCTGGGTCAAGTACCACTTCAAGACCGACCAGGGCATCAAGAACCTCACCCAGGCCGAGGCCAACACCCTGGCCGGCGAGGACCCCGACTCGCACCAGCGCGACCTGCGCGAGTCCATCGAGCGCGGCGAGTTCCCGACCTGGACCGTCCAGGTCCAGATCATGCCGGCGGCCGACGCCGACGGGTACCGCTTCAACCCGTTCGACCTCACCAAGGTGTGGCCGCACGAGGACTACCCGCCGATCGAGATCGGCAAGCTGGAGCTCAACCGCAACCCGGAGAACGTCTTCGCCGAGGTCGAGCAGTCCATCTTCTCCCCGGCGCACTTCGTCCCCGGCATCGGTCCGTCCCCCGACAAGATGCTCCAGGGCCGTCTCTTCGCGTACGGCGACGCCCACCGCTACCGCGTCGGCATCAACGCCGACCACCTGCCGGTGAACCGCCCGCACGCCACCGAGGCGCGCACCAACTCCCGTGACGGCTTCCTGTACGACGGCCGCCACAAGGGCGCGAAGAACTACGAGCCGAACAGCTTCGGCGGCCCCTTCCAGACGGACCGCCCGCTGTGGCAGTCCGCCGCGGTGACCGGCGGCACGGGCAACCACGCCACCCCGTCGCACTCCGAGGACGACGACTTCGTCCAGGCGGGCGACCTCTACCGCCTGATGTCGGAGGACGAGAAGTCCCGTCTGATCGAGAACCTGTCCGGCTTCATCGCCAAGGTCTCCCGTGACGACATCGCCGAGCGGGCGATCAACAACTTCCGCCAGGCGGACGGCGACTTCGGCAAGCGGCTGGAGGCCGCGGTCCAGGCCCTTCGCGGCTGACAGCCTCCTTCGCGGCCGGACCTCCGCCGCTGCCGCGGAGGCGGTCGCCCGCCGTGCGGGCATCTCGATCGACGGCCGCGCGCCGAGAGCCGAAGGGCCGGCCCCCGCAAGGGGGCCGGCCCTTCGGTCTACGCAGCGATGCTGCGCCGCGCCCGCACCCAGCAGCGGATGACGTCGCGGACGGAGACGATGCCCACCGGGCCGCCGTCCTCCAGGACGATCAGGTGCCGGAAGCCGCCGAGCGCCATGGCCTCGGCGGCCTCCTGCACGGTGGCCTCCGGGGTGCAGAAGACGACGTTGTTCGTGGTGTGCGCGCCCACCGACTCCCGGTCGGGATCGTGACCCGCGCCGATCGAATTGAGGATGTCGCGCTCGGTGAGGATGCCGACGCCGCTGTGGTCGGGGTCGAGGACCACGGCCGCGCCGACGCGCCGGCCGGACATCAGGCAGGCCGCCTGTCGAAGGGTGTGCGCGGGTCCGAGGGTGAGGATCACGGTGCTCATGGCGTCACGGACGAGCATGAAGAGAGCCACCTCCTGGGTGAGTCCGCCGCTTGGGTGGGTGCACCCGTGGGCGCCCCTTTCGAGAATCGCTTCACAAGTGCACAAGCGGGGGAGTCTCAGATTCCCACGAGTACGGAGAGTCATCAAGAGGGCGCGCTGAGCGCACTCGACCGCGCAGTGGGGTCAGGCCCGGGGGCGCAGATGCGCGAGCATCTCGTCGTGCAGCAGGCCGTTGGACGCCGCCGCGTTCCCGCCGTGGACGCCCTCGACGCCGTCGAGGTCGGTGAACCGGCCGCCCGCCTCCTGGACCACGACCGCGATCGCCGCCATGTCCCACAGGTTCAGCTCGGGCTCGGCACACAGGTCCAGCGAACCCTCCGCGACCATCATGTACGGCCAGAAGTCCCCGTAACCCCGCGTGCGCCAGCAGGCGCGCGTCAGGTCCAGGAACCCGGGGAGCCGGCCCTGCTCCTCCCAGCCGCTCAGCGAGGAGTACGCGAAGGAGGCGTCGCCCAGGCCCGCGACCTTCGAGACCCCCAGGGGCGTCGGCTCGCCCAGCGCCCCGCCCGAGAAGGCCCCGGAGCCCTGCGCGGCCCACCAGCGGCGGCCCAGCGCGGGGGCGGAGACCACGCCGACGACCGGGCGGAACACCCCGTCGCCGCCCTCCGCCATGAGGGAGATCAGCGTCGCCCAGACGGGCACCCCGCGGACGTAGTTCTTCGTTCCGTCGATCGGGTCCACGACCCAGCGGCGCGGGCCTTCGCCCCGGAGCCCGAACTCCTCGCCCAGGATGGCGTCGGCGGGCCGGGCCGCGAGGATCCCCGCCCGGACGACCTCCTCGGCGGCCCTGTCGGCCTCGCTGACCGGGGTCATGTCCGGCTTCGTCTCGACCTGGAGGTCGAGGGCGCGGAACCGCCGCATCGTGACGGCGTCCGCCGCGTCGGCGAGTTCGAGGGCAAGGCGCAGATCATCGGCATACGTGGACATGCCCGAACAGTATCGACACCGGGGCGGCCCGGCGAACGAGGTCCACAGTGCGGCCGGGAGGCACCCTTGACAGGATCTGTCGACCCGTCAACTCTGACGGGGGAGCCCAGCGGGAAACCGACAGCGGGAGACCGACAGCAGGGGAGGCGACGATGCCGGCGGGCCGGGAGTCCTTGCTGCGAGCGGCCGGAGCGGCACTGTCCGCGCGCCCCTGGCCGGCCGTGCGGATGGTGGAGGTCGCGGCCGCCGCCGGGGTCTCGCGGCAGACCCTCTACAACGAGTTCGGCGGCAAGGACGGCCTGGGCCGCGCCCTGGTGCGCCGGGCGGCCGAGGAGTACCTCGACGGGGTCGACCGGGCGCTGGCCCCCGGACCCTCCTCCGTACCGGACACGGACACTGACCGGGCTGCCGACACAGATGCTGACACGGACACGGACCGGGCTGCCGACACAGATGCTGACACGGACACGGACACGGACGCCGCCGGCCGGCTCGCCGCCGTCGCGGAGTGGACCGTGCGCGCCGCCCGCACCCGGCCCCTCGTACGGGCCCTGCTCACCGGCGGCTGGGAGCCGGCGCTGCCCGCGCCGCCCCCGCCGGGGACCCGGCAGGCTCTCGCTCCGGGGGAACTGGCCCGGACGGTACGGGACCGGGCCGCGGCCGCGCTGAGCCCGGGAGAACCGGCCTGGCGCTGCGAGCTCGCCGTCCGCCTCGCCCTGTCCTACGTGATAGCCCCCGGGGAGGACGCCATCGGGGACCGGGCCGCCGCCGAGCTGCTGAGGCTGCTCGGACTGCCGGCCGGGTCGCCTCCGGCGGCGACCTCCGGTGCGCCGCTCAGGGCGCCGCTCAGTGCGCCGAACCGGAGAGCTGGAGCCCGATGACGCCCAGGATCACCAGCGAGATCGAGACGAGTTTGAGCGTGGAGACCAGGTCGCCGAGGAAGACCATGCCGTAGATCGCGGTCCCGGCGGCCCCGATGCCCGTCCAGACCGCGTAGGCGGGGCCCACGTCCAGCTTCTTCAGCGCCAGCGTCAGCAGGCCGAAACTGCCCAGGGCGAAGCAGGCGAAGGCGATCGTGGGCCACAGCCGGGTGAAACCGTGGGACAGCTTCAGGCAGACGGCGAAGCCGGTCTCCAGGATTCCCGCGACCACGACCAGCAGCCACGCCATGTCGATTGCCTCCCCGCCTCGCGTGACGTCGCGTCACTTGGTGCGATGATGCATTTACCAGACAGGACGCCCTGCAAACCCCGCCGCCCGCTCAGTCGCCCTCGCGACGCTCCCGCGTCTGCAGCAGCCGACGCAGCGAATACAGCCGCGCCGGGTCCGCGTGGCCGTCCTCCACCCACTGGTCGAGCGCGCAGTCCGGCTCGTCGTGGCTGCACGCGCGCGGGCACCCCTCCGTCCCCGGCACCAGCTCCGGGAAGGCCAGGATCACCCGGGACGGGTCCACGTGGTGCAGGCCGAACGAGCGCACGCCCGGGGTGTCGATGACCCAGCCGTCCCCGGCGGGCAGCGGCAGGGCGAGCGCCGAGGTGGTGGTGTGGCGGCCGCGGCCGGTCACCGCGTTGACGTGGCCGGTGGCCCGCTGGCGGCCCTCGGCGACCAGCGAGTTCACCAGGGTGGTCTTGCCGACGCCGGAATGGCCGACGAAGGCGGTGATCCGGCCGTTCAGGCGCTCGCGCACCCGGTCGGCGGCGCCGCCCGTCGCCAGCTCCTCGCGGTTGGTCACCACGTAGTTCAGCCCGAAGGTGGAGTAGATCTCCAGGATCTTGTCGGCGGAGGTCAGGTCGGACTTGGTGAGCACCAGCAGGGGCTCCAGCCCGGCGTCGTACGCCGCCACCAGACAGCGGTCGATCATGCGCGGCCGGGGCTCGGGGTCGGCCAGCGCCGTGACGATGGCCAGCTGGTCGGCGTTGGCGACGACCACCCGCTCGTACGGGTCGTCGTCGTCGGCGGTGCGCCGCAGGACGGACTTGCGCTCCTCGATGCGCACGATCCGCGCGAGGGTGTCCTTCTTGCCGGACAGGTCACCGACGATCCAGACCCGGTCGCCGACCACCGCCGCCTTGCGGCCCAGTTCGCGGGCCTTCATCGCGGTGATCGTGCGGTCCCCGACCAGGCAGGTCAGCCGGCCGCGGTCCACGGTCAGCACGAAGCCCTCGGAGGCGTCCTCGTGCTTGGGCCGGATGTTCGTCCGCGCCCGGTTGCCCTTGGGGTTCGGGCGCTGGCGGATGTCGTCCTCGTCGGTGTGCTTGCCGTACCTGCGCATGACCGGCCCTACGCTCCCGCTCCCGAGAGCATCTCTGTCCACATCGTCGGGAAGTCCGGCAGGGTCTTCGCGGTCGTCGCGACGTTCTCGATCTCCACGCCCTTGACGGCCAGGCCGATCACCGCTCCGGCCGTGGCCATCCGGTGGTCGTCGTAGGTGTGGAAGACGCCGCCGCGCAGCGGGCGCGGGCGGATGTGCAGGCCGTCGGCGGTCTCGGTGACGTCGCCGCCGAGCCCGTTGATCTCCGCGGTGAGCGCGGCCAGCCGGTCCGTCTCGTGCAGGCGCAGGTGCTGGACACCGCGCAGCACCGACTCCGAGTCGGCCAGCGCCGCGACCGCCGCGATGCCGGGGGTCAGCTCGCCGACCTCGCTCAGGTCCACGTCGATGCCGTGGATCTTGCCGGTGCCGGTGAAGACCAGGCCCGCGTCGGTCAGCTCGCAGGAGCCGCCCATCTCGGTGAAGATCCGGCGCAGCGCGTCACCGGGCTGGGTGGTGCGGCGCGGCCAGTCCGGCACGGTCACCGTGCCGCCGGTGATCAGGGCCGCGGCCATGAACGGCTGGGCGTTGGAGAGGTCCGGCTCGACGACCATGTCGCGGCCGAGCAGCGCGCCCGGCGCGACCCGCCACACGTTCTTCTCGCCGCCGGCCTCGGGGGTGTCGACCTGGGCGCCCGCCGCGCGCAGCATCTCCACCGTCATCCGGATGTGCGGCATCGACGGCAGGGTCGCGCCGGTGTGGCGGACCTCGACGCCCTGGTTGAAGCGCGGGGCGGAGAGCAGCAGCGCCGAGACGAACTGCGAGGAGTTGGAGGCGTCGATCTCGACCGTGCCGCCCTCCAGGGCCCCGCCGCCCTGGACGGTCATCGGCAGCGCGCCGCGGCCGTCGTCGTCGATCCGGGCGCCGAGGGCGCGCAGGGCGTTGATGACCTCGCCGAGGGGGCGCTCGTAGGACCGCGCGTCGCCGTCGAAACGGATGTCGCCGGCGGCCAGGGTCGCGACGGGCGGCAGGAAGCGCATGACCGTGCCCGCGTTGCCGACGTCCAGGGTGGCCGGGCCGTGCAGGGCCGCCGGGATGATCCGCCAGGCCTCGCCGCCCGCGCCGTCGCCGGAGGTGGAGCTGGAGCTGGAGGAGACGGTCTCCTCGATGCCGACGCCCAGCGCGCGCAGCGCGTCCGACATCAGCTGGGAGTCGCGCGAACGCAGCGGGCGGCGCACCCAGCCCGGCTCGGAGGCGAGGGCGGCCAGGACGAGGGCGCGGTTGGTGACCGATTTGGACCCCGGCACGGTGACGGTGGCGTGGACGGGTCCGTCCGCGAGGGGGGCGGGCCAGAGGGCGTGGAGCGCGGGGGTCTCGGTCATGGCCACCACTTTAGTGGCTTCCCCCGGGCCCAGATCTTGATCGCGGGCCCGTCTCAGAGGCCGAGAAGCCAGCGACCGCCGCCGATCAGCGAGCACAGCGCGACGGCGTGGAAGAGCAGCAGCCAGGCGAGCGCGGGCACATGGGTGAGCCGCCCCAGCTGGTCGGCGTCCGAATCGGGGGCTCCGCCGTGCCGGCGCTTGGCCTGGAGCTCGAACACCGGCCGCACCCCGCCGAGCAGCAGGAACCACACCACCGCGTACGCGAACACCGCCTGCACCCCGGACGGCGCCAGCCAGGACACCAGGACGAACGCGGCGCCGGTCAGCACCACCGTCAGCAGCCCGTACGCGTTGCGGATCATCACCAGCATCGCCAGCAGCAGCGCGGTCGCCGCCCACAGCAGCAGCGTGATCCGGTGCGCCGACAGCAGGGCCGCCCCGCCCAGGCCCAGCAGTGAGGGCGCCGTGTAACCGGCGGCGGCCGTCAGGATCATCCCGAGCCCGGTGGGCTTGCCGCTGCTGACGGTGACCCCGCTGGTGTCCGAGTGCAGCCGGATGCCGTCGAGGCGCCGGCCGGTCAGCAGGGCCAGCAGCCCGTGCCCGCCCTCGTGCGCGATGGTGATCGCGTTGCGCGAGAGCAGCCACACCGGCCGCGGCCCCACCACCGACAGGGCGGCCAGGCCCGTCAGGACCACCAGCCACCAGGCGGGCTCGGGCTGTATGCCGGTCAGCCGGTCCCAGAGACCGGCCGTCGTGGTGCTGTCCATGGGGTGGCGGACTCCTTGCGGTGGAGGGCGGGGGCCATGGCAGTGTGTCAGCCATGTGCGGAAGGTTTGCGGCGAGTCGGACGCCCCGGGAGCTGGCGGCGATATTCGGTGTCGAGCGGTGGGAGCCGCAGGAGACCCTGGCCCCCGACTGGAACGTGGCGCCGACGAAGGAGGTCCACGTCGTCCTCGACCGTCCCCTCAAAGACGCGCGGGACCCGCGTCCGGTTCGCCAGCTGCGGGTGCTGAAGTGGGGCCTGGTCCCCTCCTGGGCGAAGAACCCCGAGGGCGCCGCCCGGATGATCAACGCGCGGTCCGAGACCCTGCACGAGAAGCCGTCCTTCCGCCGGCCCTTCGCCCAGCGGCGCTGCATCGTCCCCGCCGACGGCTACTACGAGTGGGTCACCGCGCACGACGAGCGGCAGCTGGAGGTCGAGGGGAAGAAGAAGCGGTCCCGCAAGCAGCCGTACTTCGTCCTGCCCACCGACGGCTCCGTCTTCGCGATGGCCGGCATCTACGAGTTCTGGCGCGACGGGACCCTGCCGGCCGAGCACCCGCAGGCCTGGTGGGCCACCTGCTCGGTGATCACCGCCGAGGCCGAGACCGGGCCGCTGGGCTCGGCTCCCGACGAGGGCCCGCGCTCGCTGTCCGACATCCACCCCCGGATGCCGCTCATGCTGACCCCGGACCGCTGGGACGCCTGGCTGGACCCCGCCCGCACCGACGAGGACGAGCTGCGCGGCCTCCTCGCCCCGCCGCCCGGCGGGCTGATGCGCGCCTACCCGGTGTCCACCGCCGTCAGCAACGTCCGCAACAACGGGCCGGAGCTGCTCGGCGAGCTGGCCGCGCCGGAGGAGGGCACCCTCTTCTGACCCGGTGACCGGCATGATCGGGGGATGACCACCGAGAGCGTCGACACCCCGGCGGGCGAGGCCCGCGTCACCTGGCACCCCGCCCGCGCCGCGCGGCTCGTCCTGGCACTCGGCCACGGTGCCGGTGGCGGCATCGAGGCCCGGGACCTCGCGGCCCTGGCCGCGGCCCTGCYCCCGCGCGGGGTCACCGTCGCCCTGGTCGAGCAGCCCTGGCGGGTCGCGGGCAAGAAGGTCGCCGCCGCCCCCGGGACGCTGGACGCGGGCTGGCGGGCCGTGTGGCCCGCTCTGCGCCGGCCGGGCCTGCCCGTGGTGGCCGGCGGACGCAGCGCGGGGGCCCGGGTGGCCTGCCGGACCRCCGCCGGGCTCGACGCGGCCGGGGTGCTCGCGCTGGCGTTCCCGCTGCACCCGCCGGGCCGGCCCGAGAAGTCCCGGGAGGCGGAGCTGCTGGGCGCCGACAGGCCGGTGCTGGTGGTGCAGGGCGGCCGGGACCCCTTCGGGCGGCCCGAGGAGTTCCCGGCGCCGGCCGGGGCGGACCCGTACGAGCTGGTGGAGGTGGCCCACGCCGACCACGGCTTCGCCGTGCCGAAGAAGGCGGGCCCGACCCAGGAGGAAACCCTCGCCGTGATCACCGGTGCGGTGGGCCCGTGGCTCGACCGGCTCATCGGATGAGCGCGGCCGCGCGCCCGACCTGACGGATTCCGCAGTGATCCCGGTCACCCGGCCCCGGCCGGACCGGAATACGGCCGAAAGCCCTTGGCGGGCCCGGGAATGCCCTGCACGGCCCGCCTGTTGTGTGGAGTGTCGGAACGTAGGGGAATTCGTCGGAGGAGAGGGAGCGCATGACCCAGGTCATCAGCCAGAACCGTCCGCAGGCCGCTGACCTGGACTGGACGGTGCTGCCTGCCCCCAAGCGCGCCTCGCTTCGGGCGGCGGAAGGCCGGGATGGTCGACTATTCTCCGATTCGAGCGGATCCGCTTTCGGAGCCGCCACGCTGTCGGAGGAGGTGGGTCCTGTCGCTGGGACCGACGAAGGCCAGGCGCAGGAGACAACGGCGGAGCGCAACGCGCGTTTCGAGCGGGACGCCCTCGGCTACCTCGACCAGATGTACTCCGCCGCGCTGCGCATGACGCGCAACCCGGCCGACGCCGAGGACCTGGTCCAGGAGACGTACGCGAAGGCGTACGCCTCCTTCCACCAGTTCCGCGAGGGCACCAATCTCAAGGCGTGGCTGTACCGCATTCTGACCAACACGTTCATCAACTCCTACCGCAAGAAGCAGCGCGAGCCGCAGCGCAGCGCGGCGGAGGAGATCGAGGACTGGCAGCTGGCGCGCGCCGAGTCGCACATGTCGACCGGTTTGCGTTCCGCGGAATCGCAGGCGCTCGACCACCTGCCCGATTCCGACGTGAAGGAAGCCCTGCAGGCCATTCCGGAAGAGTTCCGCATCGCGGTCTATCTTGCCGACGTAGAGGGCTTTGCGTACAAGGAGATCGCGGACATCATGGGTACACCCATCGGTACGGTCATGTCGCGACTGCACCGTGGCCGCCGTCAACTCCGCGGAATGCTGGAGGACTATGCCCGTGAGCGCGGGCTGGTCCCCGCGGGCGCGGGAGAGTCGAACGACCTGAAAGGCTCGGGCTCATGAGCTGCGGAGAGCCGCACGAGACGGAGTGCGCCGAGGTTCTGGACCATCTCTATGAGTTCCTGGACCACGAGATGCCCGACAGTGACTGCACCAAGTTCGAGACCCACTTCGGCGAGTGCAATCCCTGTCTTGAGAAGTACGGCCTGGAGCAGGCCGTCAAGAAGCTGGTGAAGCGCTGCTGCGGTTCGGACGACGTGCCGAGCGATCTGCGTTCCAAGGTCATGGGACGGATCGAGCTGATCCGCTCGGGCCAGGCCGTGCCCGACCACGACGTGACCGCCGGTCCCGCGACCGGCTGAACAACCGCCCCCGGAAAGCCACTTCGTTCACTCGAAGGTGCTAATCCGGGGGCGCCCGTACGGCTCAATGCGAAAATGGGCCCTGCTTTCCCGCAGGGCCCGCCTATTCTCCCCTCTCGGTGCCGGTTCACTTCGGCACCCGGTGCGCACGGCACAGGGGGGAGGCGAGCGCCATGCGGGCACTTCCGCCGACGGCGCGCGCCTGCGTGCTGGCCGCTGTGCTCGCCGCCGCCGCGTGTGCCGCCCCCGCGCTGACGGACCCCGCGACGCCCTGGACGGCCGTCCTCCTGCTCGCCGCGCTCTCCCTGGCCTGCGAACTGGTCCGGGTGCTCGCCCCGGCGGGCCGCCGGGCGCCCGAAGGCCTCGGCTCCTTCTTCCCCGTCGTGATGGCCGCCGTCTTCCTGCTGCCGCCCGCGGCCGCCGCGCTCGTGGCCGTGCCGGGCGCGCTCGCCCAGAGCGTCGTCCGGCGGCCCGCCGGGGTCCGCCGGGTGTGGCACGGAGCTCAGCAGGCGATGGCCGCCCACCTGGCCGGGCGGGTCTACGGGCTCCTCGGCGGCCGGGAGCCGACGGCCGGACCCGGGGCATCCGCCGGCGCCACGGGCCCCCCGGGCGGGACCGGCCACGGCGCGGACCCCTCCCTCTGGGTGGCCGGCTTCCCCTCCCTGATGCTCCCCGCCGCGGCCGCCGCCGTCGCCTTCTGCCTGGTGCTCACCGCCCTCGACGGCGGGATCCTGGCCGCCGCCGAACGCCGGCCGGCCGCCGACGCCTGGCACGGACTCCTGACCAGGTCCCTCGCCCCGCACTGCGTGCACGGCCTCGCCGGACTGATGATGGCCGTGATGTGGCGCAGCCCCTACGGGATCCCGGCCGCCCTGCTCGTCCTCCTGCCGATGTCCGTCTCCTGCTGGGTCTTCGCCCAGTACCACCGCGAGCGCGCCGCCCACCGGGCCACGATCCGCGCCCTCGTGCAGGCCGTCGACCTCAAGGACCGCTACACGCGCGGCCACAGCGAACGCGTCGGCCAGGCCTCCGCGATGATCGCCCGCGAGCTGGGCATGGCCGACGACCGCCTGGAGGTCGTCCGCATCGCCGGGATCCTGCACGACGTCGGAAAGCTCGGCGTACCGACCCGGCTGCTGCGCAAGGACGGGCCGCTGACCCCCGAGGAACGCCGCGTCATCGAGCTGCACCCCGAGTACGGGCACGAGATGGTCCGGGGCATCGGCTTCCTGGGCGAGGCCCGGTCCGCGATCCTGCACCACCACGAGCGGGTCGACGGCTCCGGGTACCCCTACGGGCTGAGCGGGGAGCAGATCCCGGTGCTGGCCCGGGTGGTGGCGGTGGCCGACTCCTTCGACGCGATGACCTCGACCCGCTCCTACAGCCGGGCCCGGCCGGTGTCGGTCGCCCTGACGGAACTGGAGCGCTGCTCCGGGTCCCAGTTCGACCCGGCCATGGTGCGGGCGCTGGTCACCGCCATCGGGCGGCACGGCTGGCACCCCGTGGTCACCTCCGACGACGACCTCCAGGTGATCGGCGCCGGCGCCGCCACCGCGGGTCCGGCCGCCACCGTGGGTCCGGCCGCCACCGCGGGTCCGGCGCTGCCCGCCGTGCCCGCCCAGCCGCCGGGGCTCGCGGC